>RKRS01000270.1 GCA_007571275.1 Dehalococcoidia bacterium | reverse complement strand
GCGTCCGTCGGGCGACCACTGAGCGTCTGCGGCGAACGGGTGGTAGCCATCAGAGGCAATGAACGCATGCTGATCGGCAAGCGGATAGATGCGGCCGTCCGGTTCGAGAATCACGACGGGAGCAGCAGGTTTCTCATAGCTGCCGTAGTCGCGCACGAGCACCGAACCGCCAACCGGGGCAGGGAGAATCGTCCCCCGCAATTCGTAATTAACCTGGCGAATCAACGTATCGTCAATGCTCCAGAACCACCTTCGGCTGAGGCGTCGTTCATATGGCCAGTCGGTGTCAGCCACATCGTTGACGATGCGGTGGAACCAGAGTGAGGGAGTCTTTGTATCCCATGCCCAGGAGTCCCAGAGTGCATGGGGAACGAGGCGAATTGATCCTCGCGGGCCTACAACCGATGCAACTACCAGGCCACGTGGTAGGTAATACGGGAGGTCTTGCAACCTTCCCCAGGCAGGAGTGACGGCATCTGCCGGCAGCCAGCCTCTGGACGGGGATGAGACGTGACGGGCATCGAACGGCTCGGGGTTGCGAATGGCGATCCAGCCGCCATCGTCACTACGACCAACTACGCGGAGTGGCAGGCCAGCCGGCGCTTCAAACACGGTTGCAGCAGTCTCGGCAGGGGCGTCACGAACCAAGACAGCGGCGTCCGCCGTGACTGTGAACGGCGGCATTGTCGATTCGGGAATCCGTGACAGCTGATCCTCAGAGACATACAGATCGCGGGCGCTGATCCACCCGCGCCAGGCGCCGCGTGAGACTTCGAGCCATGTGTTGCGCGCCGATACATCGTTCGTCTGTCCGTTGCTCGTACGTGCGTGAACCTGCACCGTGTCGCCACGGTAGAGACTCCAATGGCTAGACCAGTCAATCTGCGGGCCGACGTATACGTCGAGATCGCGCCTGACTTCATGTGCGTGCGATGCAGCCTGGTGGAGATAACCAAACGGGACTACCAGTCCCGATACAATAAGTACCAACCACGTAATCAGTCCGCCGAACGCATCGACCATCGCCGTCACTCCAGCGTGACTGCCTCCGACCAGACGATGCCCTTGGCTCGGAGGTGGGCGATTTCTTCTTGGCTGCGGCCGATCTCTTCGAGGATGTCGTCCGTCTCGGCGCCGGCCAGGACGCCGGGGCCGTAGTCGTCGCGGCCGCCGGCCATTTTGGTCAGCGGGCCCCAACGCCGGACGGCGCCGAGACGTCGGTGGGGCGCGACGGGGCTAAAATCGTTGGCCAGCACGTGTTCATCGTGGGCGAAGAACTGGCCGCAGCTGGCGGCGTCGGCCTGGACGCAACCGACCCCGACAGCGGTCAGTCGTCGCTCCCACTCGGCGGCGGGCGCTTGCGCGAAGACCTGGGCGATGGCGGCGGTCATCGCCGCTTCATCATCGGCGCTCAGGTCCTCGAGCTGCGGCGCGGCCTCCTGGCAGAATGCGGTCCACTCCTCGCAGGTCGGCGCGGCGAAGAAGACCCAGCCATCCGACGCTTCATAGAGGCGATACCACGGCGCCGTGCCGTAGAGCTCGGCGTCGATCTGGCGACGAGGCGGCTTTCCCTCGTACTGCAGGAAGTCATCGCTGTTGGCGTAGGCGTTGGCCGCGAGCATGTTGACGTAGATTTCCTGTCCCACGCCGTAGCGCTGTTGCGCGTAGAGGCCAAGCAGCGTCGCTGAGGCGACCACCACCCCGGTGTTCGGATCGGGGTTGGCCTCGTTGGCGCGCATCAGCTGGCGAGAGGCCTCGCGGATCTCCTCAATCGTCTCGCAGCCTTGCGGCGGCATCGCCGAGCCAGCCTGAAACGATGCTCCACCGATGGCCGCGCCCGGGATCGGATGGGCGGAGGGTCGGCGCGCGCCAGGCGAGTCGGGACCATATCCGTTGGCCGAAACCCAAACGATGTCAGGCCTGATCGCTCGAGCGATCCCATAGCCGATACCGAGCCGCTCAGGCACGCCGGGCCGATAGTTGTGGACGATGGCGTCGGCCTGGGCGATCAGTTCGGCGACAATTGCCTGGCCATCGGGCGACTTGAGATCGATACAGATCGACTCTTTGGCGGCGTTGGTTTTGGAAGCGAGCAGGCCGCGCAGAGGGCCGCCGCCCATCTCGCGGAAGGGGTCGCCGCCGATCGGTTCGACCTTGATCACGCGAGCGCCGAGGTCGGCGAGCATGGAGACGCCGATCGGAGTGGCGATGATCGTGGCGAACTCGAGCACGGTGAAACCGTCGAGCGGCTTGCCCGACGGCGTCGTCCCGTTGGACGCGGTCATCATCGGCGCATCGCCATGCCGCTGTGTCCAGCGAAAGCCGTTGGCCTCGCCGACCGCAGGCGCCGGTCGAGCGATCTCGGCGGGCGTTTCACGCAAATGCGCGATGGGACCGAGCTGCTTGACCGGGCCGAGCTGCGGATCGTCAATGGTGATCGTGTCGCCGTTGGCGGCCATGTCCGGGTTATCGACAGCGTCGTGGGTGGGCGTGAATGGCTCAGCGGCGACGTTGCCCTGCGCGCGGAAGATGTCCATCCACTCGTCGCAGGTTTTCTCCTGCATGCGCTCGAGGATGCGGTCGCGCATCTCTTCCAGCGCGGCTGGCGTCCATTCCGCCTGGCCGCCCTGCCACTGCTCTTCGGCGAAGAGCAGGGTGAGGTCGGCGGCGTCCATGAAGGCATAGAAGAGGTGCTCGAGCAGGTTGCCGAGCTGGATCCAGCGACCGTCATGGGTCATCACCGGGTGATAGTTGAGCGTCGGCATCCCGCCGCCGATGTTGAACAGCTGCGGATAGATCTGCGGTTCGCGCTCCGCGAGCTGGGTGAGCAGTAACTGCAACAGATCGAACGGCAGCAGGCCTTGCAGGAGCGAGGTTTCGACGATCTGTCCGCGTCCACAGCGCTGTCGCTCGATCAGCGCCGCGAGGATGCCCTGTACCGCGCCCTGTGACGCGCCGTGCGATCCGACGGGGACGGCGGCGAAGCCTGGTCCCTCTCGCTTCCGCTGGCCAGCGAAGGAGAGCATGCGTCCCGATTTGGCCGAGACCACACCCTCATAGGCGGGGTACTCGGCGTAGGGGCCCGTTGGTCCGAAGCCGGTGATCGAGCAGAACACCGCCGCGTCGTTCAGCGCCTGGATGTCCGCGTAGGCGAGCTGGCGCGCCTGAGCTTGCGCTGGTGAATCGGTGGAGACGACGACATCAGCCTCGCGGATGAGCGCTGCCAGACGGTCGCGATCGGAGTCGGGATCGAGCTCGATGGAACGCTTGCCGCGTAGCCACATCGGCGCCGCGGCCAGATCGCGCCATGGGTCGCCGCCGGGCGGTTCGACCTTGACCACTTCCGCCCCAAAGTCGGCCAGCACCATGGTCGCAATCCCGCCGACGGATCCGGATGAGAGGTCGAGCACGCGGGTATCAGTCAACGGTGGGGCCATGGTCAATGCTTCCAGGGGTCAGGCTCGGATGAACGCGGATGGCCGCAGTATATGTGTCGCCAGCGACCACCGACCTGCTCGGAACCGGCTTACTCAGACGTATCCGGCGAAGCCGACGGTTGCTTGGGCGTCCAGCTTGGATCCCAGCCGCCACCGCCAAGCCAGACGCCGCCCAGGTTGCTGTAGTCAGACAGGGCGTAGGTGCGAATCTCCCGATCGCTCAACAGGTGGATCTGATCACCAATCGGCAACGTCCGCGACGCCCGACCACGCAGGCGGAGCGTCGCCTCGTGCACGAGCATGTCCTCATGCACACGGATACCGAAGAAAGCGCCGTCGTACCCGACGCCATACCAATCGCTGGGTCCGGCCGGGATCCAGGCGACGCCATCGGCGTAGCGGAAGGCGCGGTGGTCCGACTCGATCGGGCTGTGCGCCTCGCCCAGATCGATAACCGAGATTTGCTGCGGATCCGTTGGGTCACTCACATCAAACAGCGAGACCTGTAGATTTTCCTGCCAACCGGTGCGTTCATCCGCGTCGTGCCCGACCCCCAGCAACAGACCATCACCGATCGGATGCAGGTAGCGGCTGAAGCCTGGAATCTTGAGTTCGCCGACAGATTGGGGGTTGGTCGGATCGCTGAGGTCAAGCACGTAGAGCGGGTCGACCTGGCGGAAGGTGACGACGTAGCCAAGCGGACCGGCGAAACGGACAGCATAAATCTCTTCCGTCACGCCCAGCCCGGAAACGAAGCCAACCTGCTCGAGCGCGCCCGGGCCGCCATCGACGCCAGCGGTTGGCTGGAGCACGAAGACACTGGAGACCGTTGGCCAACGGTCGCGGTGCGTCGTGGCGATGCGCAGGTAGCCGTCGTGCTCAGAGAGCGCCCACTGCGAGAGCAGCGTCCCGGCTACCTGGCCGGAACCGTCGTAGACAGGCGCGGACGCATCGCTGAGGTCGAAGCGGTGGATATCGGTGTTGCTCCAGCGCTGGTCGGGCGCGGCGAGGTAGAGCGCGTCGGTCGTGGCGTAGACGGTGGCGCTGTCGGCCATGACCGCCGCGCTACCCCACTCCGAGATACCACTGGCGGCGGCGAGGTCGAAGGTCAGCAGGTAACTCATCTCCGCACGCCAGGGACGCTCCGTCGCATGAGTACGATCACAGGCCACGGCGTAACCCTGATCGAAGCGCCCTGAGATCGACATGGAAGAGACCGTGAAGTCCTCCAGACCATAGAGAGGATGCCAGGTACTGAGCTGAGCGTCAGCGATGATCTGCGCACGAAAGTCCTGATCGTAGCGCTCGCCTAGCCAGTCAAGCTCGGACAGCCGGGGGCGGTAACTGTAGTGGTGGAAGATGACTCGCGCGTTGCCATCGACCAGACGAGCGCTGGCGAACGTGCCATCGAGCGTCAGCGTGCGCAGCATCTGCGGCGCCGACGCCTCGCTGATGTCCAGTTCCAACACCTGCGTCGTTGCGCGCCAGACACGGCGTTGCTCCATGACCTCCTCGATCCATGCGAGATCGCGGTCGTTGAGCAGCTCGGCTGCGCCCGCCGGCAGGTCAAAGGGCGCTGGACTTTCCCGATCCTCCAACTGGCGCACAACCAACGCCTTGCCACCGCTGATTAGCAGTTCCTGCCGCCAGCTGTGATCGTCAAAACTGATCTGGCCGACAAACTCCACCGGCCCGCCCTCGACGATGTTGGCGATCTCCAGGGCATTGCGGTGCAGTACGTAGACGCGCTGGCCATCCGTCTTGACGATGTCCGACTCGTCGACACCCCGTACTTGCACGTTGGTGCCGGTCTCGGAGACTTCTCCGCCGTCGGCGGGCGCACTGCTCGCGCTGGACTCCTGACGCTCGACCGTGACGGACATAGCGTCGTCCTCCATCACCTCCGCCTCTTCCATTGCTTCTTCTTCGACCTCTTCCTCCGTCCATTCATCCTCTTCAGATGTCGCATAGCCATACACGTCGTCGTACTGGAGCGCTTGTTGACGGTAGTACTCGAGCAGATCGCTGCAGCTGGCAAAGCTGCGGATCGGAGCGGCCTGCGCGGAACCTCCATCGATCGTAATGATCAAGGCGAAGGCGGCGGCGATCAGCGCGGCGCCAGCCATCAGCTGTCGCCAACGAGGACGAATGCCTGCGAGCGAGGGGAATCGGCGATGAACGGGGAAGTGCTGACTCATAGCGGTCTCCACGGCTGGAGCGGGACTTGGGCGTCGGGCTTGCTCAGTTTCTTACAAACGCCCTGACGATCGTGTTTGTTCCCGATGCTGTGGAGCGCGATCTGCGCAGTGGCGTTACAGGATTTACCGACATGAACGAACACCGCCCCGCCGTCAGCGACGGGGCGGTGTTGATGGTCGCTCGGGCGCGTCGGCGCCCGGTGCGGTTGACTGCGTTGGACGGCGAGTTAGCCGCGCGGGAGTCCTAGGCCTCGGGTGGCGATGATGTTTCGCTGAATTTCACTGGTACCGGCGGCGATGGTCGAGCTGACGCTGCTGACGTAGCTGCGGCTCAACCGACCTTGCAGAGCGGCGTAGGGACCGTCGGACCAGATACCGCCCTGGAGACCGAGCAGGTCCATGCCGGTCTTGGAGATGCGCTGGCCGAGCTCGGAGCCGAACAGCTTCGACATCGAGGCTTCGTGATTGGCGACCACGCCGTGCTCCTGCATGTAGGCGATGCGGTACGCCATCATCGTGCCGATTTCGACTTCGATGGCGCGCTCGGCGAGTTCGTAGCGAGCGTTCGGTCGTTCCTTGAGCAGGTGTTTGTTGTCCTGCGCGAAGGCGGTGATTTCCTCGACTGTGCGGCGACCGCCGGCGAATGCGCCGATGCCGCTGCGCTCGAAGTCAAGCGCGACGGCGAGGTGATACCAGCCGCGGTTGACCTCGCCGACCACGTTGGTCTGGGGGATGCGCACATCCTCGAAGAAGACCTCGTTGAAGCCGTGACCGTCGGCCATGTTGATCAGCGGGCGGACGGTGACGCCGGGCGTGTCCATGCGCAGCATGAACATCGTGATGCCCTTGTGCTTGGGGGCGTCCGGGTCGGTGCGGGCGGCGAGCCAGCCCCAGTCGGAGACGTGCGCGCCGGAAGTCCAGATCTTCTGGCCGTTGATCACGTAGTCGTCGCCGTCCTTGACCGCGCGAGTCTGGAGCGAGGCGAGGTCGGAGCCGGAGCCGGGCTCGGAGTAAAGCGTGCACCACCAGGTCTTGGCGTCGGCGATACCGGACAGGTGCTCTTCCTTCTGCTCGTCGGTGCCGTAGAGCATCAGCGACGGCCCAACCCACTGAACGCCCATGTTACCGCCGCCGCCAGGCGCGCGGTGATAGGACATCTCTTCGGCCATGATCATCTGCTGGGAGTGCGGCGCTTCCAATCCACCGTGCTCTTTTGGCCAGGCCATCGTCAGCCAGCGTCGCTTGGCCATTTCGGTCTGGAAGTCGCGGGTGATGGCCATCACGTGTTGTTCATAGCCTTCACCCTGCGGCGCAGAACCCCAGTCATCGGGCAGGTTGTCGTTGATGAATGTCTTCACTTCGCTGCGGAAGTCGATGATTGTTTGATCCTCGCGATAGTCCATCTGGCGAATCCCCTCTGCGACACAGACGCGGTACTGGAACATTTCAAGTCTAGCGCCTGCCGAGCAGGCTCCCGAGACGCCAGGCGGCCGTTCTGCTGGTAGTGTGAGTGAGAGCGGGGTGAGTGGACCAGTCGGGCATGCGGGACACGCCACGATCGCGATATCCAGGGCAACGACTACGGGGCGGGACGCCTGTCGCGCTGTGTCTGACGCTGCTGGTCCTGTCGGCGTTGACGCTCGCGGGCTGCGTCTTCGGTGGCGAATCGGAACGCGACCTGTCGGAGTACTTTCCGCCACCGCCTGCAGAGAGCGCGCAACAGACCGAGCAGCCGTCGGATGCGACCACTGACGGGTCTGAGCCAACCGAGTCCGGAGTCTTCGTACCGCCAGCGGAGGAACTTGAGGATCTGGACGTGGCGCCGCGAACGGCGCGGGTCGCGGTGCAGAGTTTCTTCCATCTCGTCGCATCTGGCGATCTGAACGCCGCCTACCAGCGAACATCGACCGAGACGAAAGAACGCATCAGCGTCGAGGCGTTTGCGCGGCGTTACCAGGACGTCTGGGCGGAGGCGACGATCCGTGGATTTCGCTGGGAGCTGATTCCACAGGACGATGAGAACGCGTCGTCACACGAAGTCATCCTCCGCTATCAGACGACGTTCTTTGGCGAGATCGAGGAGATTGTGCAGGCGCGCACGCTGCGTCAACCCCACTGGGTCGTGGACTGGACGCCCGACCTGATGTTTAGCGGTCTCGGCTCGCCGGGCTACCTGGTCGCCACACGGATCGAGGTTCCTACGCGTGGACTGATCCTCGACCGTAACGGGGTCGTCTTGGCGAGCGAGACCGAGGTCACCATCGTTGGTGTCGACTGGGACTCAATCAGCGACGAAGAGGCGGTGCTGAGCTTCTTCACCGAACGACTCGGGATCGCAGAGGAAGATGTGCGAGAACTGATCTATCAGGACTTGCCTTCGCACTACTTCATCCCGGTCGCCGTGTTGGCAATCGACACGCCAGCGGAAGTGATCGATGAGTTCTCTCGCCTCGGTTCGATGGGCATCCGGCTGAGTAGCCAGACACGACGCTACTACCCGTACGGGGATACAGCCGCTCACGTGATCGGTTACCTGCAAGAGATCAACGCGGAGGAACTGGAAGAGCTGTACGTCGAGGGCTACCGCGCTGGCGACATGATCGGCCGGGCTGGGATCGAGAAGAGCTTCGAACAGGTCCTGGCCGGGCGGCGCGGCGGCAGGCTCGTGATCAACGACCCGAACGGCAGTCCGGTCCGCGAGATTACGAGTCGCGCGGCGATCCCCGGCGCCAATCTCCGACTGACCATTGATGTGCGGGTGCAGCAGTTGGCCGAAACAGCCCTGGACGAGCAGTTGGGCGCCGTGGTCGCCATTGATCCGCGCAGCGACCATGTGCTGGCGATGGCTTCTTATCCGCGCATTGACCCGAACACCATCGTCGACGGAGTGACGCAGGAAGAATTCGATGAGTACTACCACGACGAGCGCCAGCCGTTTATCAATCGCGCCGTTCAGCAGCTCTATGCCCCTGCTTCGACATTCAAGGTAGTCACGCTGGCTGCTGCGCTGGAGGGCGGCGACCATGAAATCACCGATCGCATCTCCTGTCCGGCCCAGTGGATGAAAGTAGGCGATCAGCCACTGAACAACTGGAAGGACGAGGATCAGGGACCGATCACACTGTCGCAAGCGCTGGCGGAGTCATGCAACACGGTATTCTACGATCTCGGACTGAGCCTGGATCGCATGGACGAGGACCTGTTGCCGTCGGTCGCGGCCGGATTCAGTTTCGGCCAGCCGACGGGCATCATCGGGCTGAGCGAAGAGAGCGGGATTAGCCCCAGCCCTGACTGGAAAAGTGAGTGGTTCGACGAGGCCTGGTTCACCGGTGACACGTTGAACATGAGCATCGGTCAGGGGTTCGTCTCGGTGACTGTGCTGCAGGTCGCCAACGCCTACGCCGCGCTCTCGACCAACGGCGTGGTCAGCACGCCAATCATTGCGCTCTCGGTGGAACCGAGTAATCGTCCGCCGACACCGACCCAACAGCGCTCGATCAGCGTGTTGCCGATCTCGGCTGAAACGCTCGATCAGTTGCAGGCCGCTCTGCGCACGACGGTCTCACAGCCCTATGGGACCGGCTTCTACGTCTTTCGCGGCAGCGTGCTGAGAATCGCCGGCAAGTCGGGGACGACTGAGGATCTGGTCATCGATCCTGAGGCATTGGCTGCGATTGAAGAAGCGGAAGCAGAGGAGTCGGAGCAACAGGAAGAGAACCAGGAGATCGAGGTTGAGCTTGCCAGCCAACAGCAAGACGATGACGACGCGCAGCAAGAAGAGGAGGCGGATGAGGACGACGCCTACTCAACGCACGCGTGGTTTTCCGCCTGGGCGAACTTCGAAGAGCCACGGCTGGTTGTGACTGTCGTCCTGGATGACGGTAAGTCGGGCTCGGACGACGCGGGTCCGATTGTCCGGCAGGTTCTGGAAGGCGCCATCCTCAAGGACTGGGTACCCTGAGGTCATGAGACGTTCCCGATTTCGCCGACTGGTTGAGCGCGCCCTGAATGAGATTCCTGAGGAGCTGGCCGAGCGGATGGACAATGTGGTGATCCTGCTACGCAATCAGCCAACCGCCGAGGAGCGTGAATCAGTTGGACTCAGGCCAAATCAGACGCTGCTGGGGTTGTATGTCGGTCAGCCGCTGACCAATCGAGGCTTCTACGGCGAGACGCTGCCTGATCGGATCATGATTTACCAACAACCGATCGAGCGCATCTGTCGCAGCGAGCAAGAAATCGTGGAGCAGGTGCGGGAAACGGTGTTGCATGAAGTCGCGCACCACTTCGGGATCGATGATGACCGCCTGGACGAGATTGGAATCGCGCCACCGCCCAGGAATCACTATCGCGCCGCTCTCAACCTGACCGAGCGTCGCCTCCCTTACCTCGAGTAGCGACGCAGCAATCGCTCGACCGCAGCCGGTACCAGCTCGTCGGTGCGCTGCATCGCCTCGCCGACTGAGAGCCCCGCTGGGGTTGATGCTTCGTAGTCGGACAGGCCCGGCAGATCGATCGATCCCGCAATCAATCCTGCGACCGCGACGCAGGGGACGTCCGCCGTAGCAGCGAACGAGGCGACGCCGGCGACCGTTTTCCCATACGCGGACTGCGGATCAAGTCGTCCTTCACCGCTGATCACGAGGTCGGCTCGCCGGATCCGCTGCATCAGCTGTACCGCCTCCGAGACGGCGGCGAAGCCGGACTGCAAGGTCGCTCCGCAGAAGGCCAACAGTCCGGCGGCCAGCCCACCCGCGGCGCCAGCGCCAGGGACATCGGCGACTCGCACGTCGAGGTCGCGTTCCAGGATGCCAGCGAAGTTGGCCAACGCTCTATCGAGTTGGGCGACGCAAGCCGGATCGGCGCCTTTTTGCGGTCCGTACACGGCGCTGGCGCCCTCTGGCCCCAGTAGTGGATTCTGGACATCGCACAGGACTGTCATTTCGATATCGGCCAGCCGGGGATCGAAGTGCTCCGTCTGAATGCACGCCAGACGAACGAGCGCCGCCCCGCCAGGGGGCAGACGATGACCGTCTTCGTCGAGAAGGACAGCCCCAAGCGCCTCGGCC
The DNA here is from genome assembly GCA_007571275.1 of Dehalococcoidia bacterium. GTDB lineage: Bacteria > Chloroflexota > Dehalococcoidia > Bin125 > Bin125 > Bin125. Next base: position 3,088 of record RKRS01000270.1, on the reverse strand, counting down.
ATCCCGGCTCCGCCATCGTTGGTGGCGCTGCCGCCGACGCCGATCAGGATTCGTTCCACTCCCGCATTCAGCGCATGTCTGATCAGCTCGCCGGTGCCGTGAGTAGAGGCTCGGCGAGGGTCCAGTGCACCTGCTCGGAGCAGTGTCAGACCTGAAGCGGCGGCCATCTCGATCACCGCACAGCGGCCATCGTCGATACGCCCCCAGCGAGCGTCGAGCGGCGCGCCCAAGGGGCCATCGACTCGGGCGATTGAGGTGCGTCCGTTAGCTGCGTGAACAATCGCCTCGACCGTGCCGGGACCGCCGTCGGCGATGGGCGCGCGGTCGATGGTGGCGTCGGGGAAGACGGCGCGCACGCCTCGCTCGATGACCGCGGCAGCTTCGACGGCCGTCAGGCTGCCCTTGAACTCCTGAGGCGCGATGAGCACTCTCATTGGCTCAGATGCCATCGCCGCCGATGCCAAAAATGCGCAACAGGCCGATCGTGAGGATCACGGCCGCCCAGAGCAGCGCGGCGAGGCGGATGCGTCGGTACAGCGAAATCACGCTGCCGAAGTTGAGAAACCCCTTGAGCCAGAGGGCGGTGATGATACCCATCACGAGGATCAGAAGGACAACGCTGTTCACGCCAATTACTGTACGGCCAGATGCGTCCGGAGTGCGTGTGCTCAGCCGACGGCCTGAGTCACCGGCTGTCGCGCGCTACCGCCCCTCTGTCGGCGGGCGGAAACTGATCGGGCGCCAAAGCCACAGAGCACACAGACGATCCGCCGGCCGTGACTGGCAGTGGGGCCAGCGCATCGCGGACAGGGAGAATGCTCCGGTCGGGGCGCGGGAAACGCTGAAGTCGGCAGACGCATCGAATCGAGTATCAGTGGCAGCTGTGCGCCATGAGCGATCGGGCAAGAGGCGGAGGCATGAGTCGACATCATCGTTACCTGCACGTACGTTCTGTTAAGGATCAATGTAATACGTATGTGCGTCATTGTCAATAACAGCCACAGCGGCTGTTACTCTTGCTTCTCCCTTTGGAGGGAAGCTGTCCCGCAGAGCCTGCTCCCGCGAAGGCGGGAGGATTGACGGGGGATCCGGCGTGGCGCGAGCGTCGGGGAAGCCCCCTCTGCCTTCGACATCTCCCCCGGAGGGGGAGATGTGGTGGAGCGTTCGCTCTTCCTGGGGGCGGTCGGAGGGGTGATTAGCGCTGATCCTCGGGGCGGTCGAGCCAGTCGACGAAGTCCCGCATCTTTTCATTCAGGCTGTCGTAGCGCCCGCGATCCGCGGCGACCAGGATGCTGACGAAGAGAATCGCCAATCCGATTTCAACCATCCTGCACCTCTACCTCATTCAGCGATGCCTGTTCGCGTCGGGCTGTTCCCGCTCAGTATCGTAGATTCCCATGAACCATGACACATCTGCTGTCGATCCGCGTCGGTCGCCGCTGGTTGCGACATTGACGTTGGGTTGCAAGCTCAACCAGGCCGAGACCCAGCAGGCGGCGCGGGAGTTGCAGCGACACGGCTGTATCACCATCGACCGTCCGACTCAGGCCGACGCGTACCTGATCAACACATGCACGATCACGCACATTGCCGATCGCAAGGCGCGCCGTCTGATCCGTCTGGCCAATCGACTGTCGCCCGACGCGCCGGTGATCGTCACTGGCTGTTATGCCGAACGTGATGGCGCCAGGCTTGCCCAACTGCCGCAGGTGAGAATTGTTGGCAACCAGAGCAAGCAGCAGGCGGCGACCGCGTTGCTCTCGGCGATTGAGAACAGCGCGTCATCTACCGAGTCCAGGATCGCATCCAGCAGTCGCACCAGGTCGTTCATCAAGATCCAGGAGGGCTGTGACGATGTCTGCGCATTTTGCATCGTGCCTTACGTTCGCGGTCGTGAGCGCGCCATTCCGATTGATGAGATCGTTGAACTTGCACGGGAGCGTGTGGCCGAGGGCGTACAGGAGATCGTCCTGACCGGCACACAGCCGGGCGCCTATGGACGCGATCTCGCGGATGGAACATCGGCGGCGAAACTGATCGAGGCGTTGCTTGCCCGGACGGATGCGCCGCGAATTCGTTACTCATCGATTCAGCCGCAAGACATCACGCCACAGCTGCTCGCCTGCTGGGATGATGCGCGGATGTGTCGGCATTTCCACCTGGCCCTGCAAAGTGGATCGGACAATGTGCTCGCACGGATGCGGCGACGCTATACATCGTCCGAGTTTTGTGACGCGGTTCAGCGCATTCGGGTGGCCGTGCCAGGCGCGTCGATCACGACCGACATCATCGCCGGATTCCCCGGCGAACGCGACGCCGACCACGACCAGACGCTGCGCCTGATGGAAGCACTGCGCTTCAGCGATGTACACGTCTTTCCATACTCCGTGCGACCCAATACATCCGCATCACTCCTTGAGGACGACATTGCTGCGGAAATCAAGCGGACCCGCGCCGCTGAGCTGCGTGAGTTAGGCGCTGCCCACCGGCGTGAGGCGCTCAAGTCCCGAGTTGGGGCGATTGAGTCAGTACTGTTCGAGTCCGCCCACTCTGGCCTCACGGACACCTACCTGCCCGTGCAAGTCGCGCGCGGCGTCGATCTCACGAACCAGATTCGCAGCGTGAGGATCGACTCAGTCGCGGAATCGATATTGGTCGGTGAGCTGTTGGGATGACTGCCGAAGAGTCTGCGCCGCTTCCACCTCCGAAGAATCTGCGGCTCACGCTCGAGGCCTTGTTACTGGTCGCTGAGTCCCCGCCCAGCGTGCAGACGCTGACACGTGTGACCGGCGTGTCCGTCGCTGATGTGGAAGCGGCGCTGGCCCAGATCGAAGCGGATAGATCGAGCGGGATTCGTCTGCGCCGACACGGGGATACGATTGCGCTGGTCTCGGCGCCTGAGGCGGCGCCGTATGTGGAGCGTCTGCTGGGGCTCGACGCGCCGCCGCGGCTGTCGAAAGCGGCGCTGGAAACCCTGGCGATCATCGCCTATCACCAACCGTTGACTCGCGATCAGATCGAACGCGTGCGCGGCGTGGGCTCGGCGGGCGTAATTCGCGCGCTGCGGGCGCGCGATCTGATCGCGCCC
>RKRS01000244.1 GCA_007571275.1 Dehalococcoidia bacterium | reverse complement strand
TCGAGTCGGCGATAGATCTGGCGAGAGTCGATTGAGACGATCTCGCCGTCGAGGCGGCGCGCAATCTCCAGCGCCCAGTCGGACTTGCCGGAAGCAGTGAGGCCAACGACCGCAATCAGCGGCGAGCGCTCAGACGCTGTCGGCGATGGCTTGGGTGATGGCGAGAAAGGCATCGGCCTGGAGTGAGGCGCCGCCGACCAGCGCGCCGTCGACATCGGGTTGGGCCATGAAATCGGCGATATTGCTCGGGTTGACTGAGCCACCGTAGAGAATACGCACAGTATCGGCGGTCTCAGCGCCCAGGGTCTCGGTCAGGACCGAGCGAATGTGAGCGCAAGCGGCCTGCGCCTCATCGGGCGTCGCAGCCTGGCCCGTGCCGATCGCCCAGACCGGCTCGTAGGCGATCACCAGACCGCTCGGCGCCGGGCTATCGCCCAGGGCGACGCTGACCTGGCGCGTGAGGACTGCGGACGTGCGTTGATTCTCACGCTCGGCTTCCGACTCGCCGACGCAGAGGATGGGCGTCAGGCTGTGCGCCTCGGCGGCTCGCAGCTTGAGCGCAAGCGCCTGGTCGTCCTCACAGAAGAACTGCCGACGCTCCGAGTGTCCGAGGATGACCCAATCAGCCACTTCAGCAAGTTGGACGGGTGAGATCTCGCCGGTGTATGCGCCCGACGGTTGCGTGTGCATGTTCTGCCCGGCGATATGCACATTGGCGCCACGCCAGAAATCCCGGACCAGCGGCAGCTGCGTGAAGCTCGGCGAAAGCACGACGTCGACGCTGTCAATCGCGTCGATGCCAGCCAGCCCCCGACAGAGCGCTCGCGCCTCGGCGTTGGTACCGTTCATTTTCCAGTTGCCGGCCGCGATCGGGGTTCGGGTCATTGGCCGTCCTGTTCGTTGTTGGCGTCGGGCAGCACGGCGATGCCGGGTAACTCGAGTCCCTGCAGGTACTCCAACGCCGCGCCGCCACCGGTTGAGACATGTGACATCTTGTTGGTCAGTCGGAATTGGGCGACGGCCGCCGCTGTTTCACCGCCGCAGATCACCGTGGTGGCGTGTTCCAATTTGGCCAGCGCTTCCGCCATTGCGCGAGTGCCGCCCGAGAACGCTTCGCGCTCGAACAGGCCGAGCGGACCGTTCCAGACGATGGTGTCGCAGTCCTTGACGGCTTCCGAGAACATCTCGACCGTGGCCGGGCCAACGTCAAGAATCTGCCAGTCTTCCGGCAGCTCTTCCTCGTCGAAGACCAGCGGCCTGGCGCGCGGCGGCTCGTCAGCGCCGCGGGCAATTACGCAATCGCTCGGAATCAGGAGGTCGCAGTGCTCTGACTGCGCAATCGCCGTGATCTCGTTGGCGGCCTCGACCATGTTCTGCTCCAGCAACGACGATCCAGTCGACAGGCCACGCGCGAGCAGGAACGTGTTGGCCATCGCGCCGCCGATCGCGATCACGTCGGAGATTTCCGAAAGTCGCTCAAGCAGTTCGAGCTTGTCCGAGACCTTCGCGCCGCCGCAGATGAACCCAAGCTTGCCGGCTTCGCCGTTTCTGATTGGATCGAGGGCTGCGATTTCGCGATCCAGCAACAGGCCGCCTGCGGCGGGCATCATCCTGGCGACAGCGTGGGTCGAGGCGTGGGCGCGGTGCGCGGCGCCGAAAGCGTCATTGACATAGACATCGGCGAGATCGGCGAGCTGCGCGGCAAAATCGTCGTCGTTTTCTTCTTCCTCTTCATGGAAGCGCAGATTCTGCAGGACCATCACCTCGCCGGGCTGGAGCTCGCCCGACATCTGGGTGGTGATATCACCGATGCAGTCGGGAGCCATGCGCACGTTCATCCGCAGCGTGCGTGCGAGCCGCACGGCGGCGGGCGTGAGATCAAACGCGGGATTGCGTTCACCCTTCGGTCGACCGAGATGAGAGCAGACAACGACCGAGGCGCCTTGCTCGAGCGCATACCGGATCGTCGGCGCGGCGGCCCGAACCCGCGTGTCGTCAAGTACCCGACCACTGTCCATAGGGACATTCAAATCCAGACGCAGGAGGACTCGCTTCCCGGCCAGATCCAAGTCGCGAATTGAGACTTTGCTCATTTCGATTCAATCCAAAGCCGTCGCAAGACTCAGCATTGGCGCGACGGACTCTCAGGCCATGGGCGAGAGTTCCACCTCGGTCCGTCGCCTAACGCCTTCCTCCAGCACGTCGGCGTGCTTCGACTCCACCGCGGCCAGCTTGGCCAGACGGCGCACGTGACGACCACCTTCGAACTCGGCATCGACGAAGGCGTCCACGATCTCGCCGGCCAAAGCGTGGCCGGTGACGTAGGAACCAAGCGCAAGCACATTGCAGTCAGTATGCTCGCGGGCGCGCCGAGCCGACCAGGGGTCGGTGCAGAGCGCGGCTCGAGCGCCGCGGACCTTGTTGGCGGCGATACTGACGCCAACGCCATTGGAACAGATCACGATACCCAGCTGCTGCTGTCCATCGACGACCGCCTCGGCCAGAGGAGCGGCAATATCGGCATAATCAGTCGGATCAGGGGCGGAAGGCCCAAAGTCTCGAACGCGGTGCCCTCGTTCGATCAGTCGCTCTCGAAGCAGTTCCTTCAGCTCAAACCCGGCATGGTCGCTGCCAATCGCGATACGCACGTGTCGTTGCCCCGTTCTTCGTAGTCAGGAAACCGAGTCCAGATCGGAAAGTCCCCAGTGCTGCATCAGCAACTCCCCGACGTTTGCGCGAAGCATCGGCCCACGACGCAGGACGCGCGGTACCCGGCCCGTGCAATCCAAGATAGTCGAGGCTGTGCCAGCAGGCATTACTCCGGACTCACCAAGTATGTGAAGTGTTTCACTATAACAGGCAGGTGACAGCTCGGAAGCAAACTGGCGGCGAACATCGTCGGCGCTGAGCGAGGCCGGTTCGCCGTGGATGTTGGCGGAGGTGCCAGTCAGCGGCTGATCAAGCAGGTCGAGCAGAGCGCTGGCGACAGGGTGATCAGGGATTCGCAGCGCGACGGTTGCGCCATCGACCGCCCTGGTCGACCAGTGTTCGTGCTTGTTAACGATTAACGAAAGCGCGCCGGGCCAAGCGGATTCGGCCAGCGACTGGACGCGCGGGTCAAGCGGCTCGGCGATCTGCGCAAGATGCTCTCGCCAGCGAGTGGGCGGCAGGAAGATCGGTAGATTCTCGCCGCCCGGGCGGCGCTTGAGTCGGAACACGGCGCCGACAGCCTGATCATCGGTGGCGATAGCGCTCAACGCGTATTGGGTATCGGTCGGCAGGGCGACGACTCCGCTGCGCCGCAAGTGATCAACCGCATGATCAAGTTCATCGAATGACACAACCCCATCATACTCCGCGCATATCATTGGCATGTGACCAACCAAGCTTCCCCAGTCGCGTCCCAGCACGAATCGATCGTTATTGTCGACCTCGGATCGCAGACCGCGATGCTGATCGCGCGCCGCGTGCGTGAGCTCAACGTCTATTGCGAGCTGGTTCCCCCGACAACCGATTGGGAGCAGGTGCGCGCGCTCAACCCGCGCGGTGTCATCCTCAGCGGCGGGCCGGCCAGCGTGCACGACGCCGGCGCGCCCAGAGCGCCTGACTGGGCGCTCGACGGACGCTTACCCGTGCTCGGTATCTGCTATGGCATGCAGGCGATGGCAAACCAGCTCGGCGGACGGGTCGAGGCCGGGCGCGAACGAGAATTCGGCGCCGCGCACATCTATCCACGTGGCCAGTCATTGCTACTGGACAACCTGCCCCGACCCATGCCGGTCTGGATGTCGCACGGCGATCGGGTCGATCAGTTGCCCAGCGGATTCGAAACGCTGGCCGGAACTGACAGCATTCCCATCGCCGCGATGGGCGACGGCGAGCAGCGGTTCGGCATCCAGTTTCATCCTGAAGTCGTGCACACTCCGCACGGACTGCATCTGTTGAGCAACTTTGTCTACGAGATCTGCCACTGCTCCGGCGACTGGGACGCGGCGCACTTCATCACCGAGACCGTAGCGGCGATTCGCGAACAGGTCGGCGATGATCA
>RKRS01000144.1 GCA_007571275.1 Dehalococcoidia bacterium | reverse complement strand
GTGGTCGACCGTGGTCAACCACTCGAGAACGGCGCGCCAGACGTTTGCGCCGGCATACGTGCTGGTCTGCGCCCCCGCCAGTGTCGCCATCGTGATGCCTCCCTCTGCCTGGTCCCCTGGTCTCTCTCGCGCCGTAGGCGGGGCTAGCCGCCGGCCTCAATCAATTCAGCGAGTTTGCTGGGAATGACGTCTGCCTCGGGCGGTCGCGGGACCGTCTGAAGCCATGCGTAAATGTCGGCAATTTCATCGTCTGAGACTTGGTCCGGCGGGAAGACACTCATGGCCTCGAGTGGTTCGCGGTACTGCAGGATCACTCGGTCAAGCGGGACGATGGTCATGGCGATGGTTGGCCCGACCACTCCCTCGCCGAAGTCGCCATGGCAGACGTTGCAGCCCAGGGAGAAGAAGAGCTGCTGACCATTAGCCGGATTGCCGATCGCGCCTTCTTGCTGTTCAACTTCTTCCTCACCGCCAAAGTCGCCTTCAATCGGCGCCGGCGCCTCACCAGCCTTGTCCGAGAACCACGCTTCGTACTCGGCCAGTGGAAGCGCGCGGACTGTGTAAATCATGCGCGCGTGGTCACGGCCGCAATACTCGGCGCACTGACTCTTGAAATCGCCGCTATCGGTGATCCGCACCCAGAGCGTCTGCACGCGGCCGGGCACGGCATCGAGTTTGGTCAGGAACTGGGGAGTGTAGAACGCGTGCAGCACGTCGGCCGAGGCGATGTTGAAGCGAATCATCTGCCCGACCGGGACGGTCACAATCGGCGTGTTGTCGGCTGCCTGCAGTCGCCCTTCGGCAACCGTGTCGGTGCCATTGAACACACGCATCACTTCAGCGCCGGCCTGATGTCGAATCGCTACGGTGCCGTTGACCGCCCGATCAACGGTGACGACATCGCCAGTGCGCGAGACAACACGCATGTGTTCCACGCCGAGTTTGAGGGTCATAAAGGGGACCACCAGTGACGGGTCTTCCAGATGGATCTCGGTCTCTGACAGACTGGGAGAGATGGGCTCGGACAGCTCGGTGCCGAGCGGCACAGCGTAGTTAAACGCCCAGGCCCACTGTCGGCCCTGGACATCGACCACGACCACATCTTCATCCGGATCAGCGGCGGCCTGGATGTCTTGCAGCACAAAGAAGGAGACGATGAAGAGGACAACCACGATGACGGTCGGGATACCCGTCCAGAGAATCTCGGCGGTCGCGTTATGAGCGACCTGGGTTGGCAGTTCGTCATCCGACTTGCGCTTGTAGCGGAAGACGACCCAGAGAATCATCGCCTCGACGATCACGAAGACGATGACGCCGATGGCCAGGACGACAAAGAACAACGCACGGATCGAATCACCCTGCTCGGTGACCGCTTCAGGGAGCGCAACCTGTGCGCTGGCCAGCCCGGAGAACACGAGCAAGGCCAGGGCGGCAGCGCCCATGATCAGCGTGAGCCGACCGACTCGGGTTCGCCATAGCCGTTGATACGCCATCACGCGCCCGCTCCCTTCTCTCCCTGTTTCAGCTCGGTTCATCTCTGTCTCTGGTTGCTAGCCGGCGCTTCGCTCAGCGCTGTCAGCGCCCTGCATGAGCGGGGCGTCGGAGTCATGCTGGTCATGGTGATCGTCGTGCGCTGGCTCTTCGAAGTACTGGATGTCCTCCAGGAACCAGCCAACGCCGCCAAACACGATCAACGTGATGCCGGCGCCCAACACCTGGTCGGTGAATACCGCGCCAGCTCCAGTCATGATCAGGCCGCCCGCGAAGAGCAGGGGCGAAAGGCTGGGGGGCGGCATGTGGATGCCGGGTGGAGGCGACACGTCCGGCATGACCTGCAGGGGATGCTGTCGGAACTCAGCAGGCCCGCCAGCTTCGAAATAGCCCATGTCCTCCAGGAACCAGCGCACTGCCGACAAGACAATGAGCGTGATCCCGACGCTGAGCAACTCGCCGACGAAGATGGCGCCGGCAGCGGTGACGATCAACCCCAACGCGAACAGTATTGGCGCCAGACTGGGCGGGGGCAAATGCGACTCGGGAGCATCATGCTCGCCGTGGCCGTGCTCGTCGTCGAGACCCGAGGGCAGGGCCAGCGTCGCTGCCGGTTGTTCTACCGGCGCAGCCAGCGCCGGGACGTCGCCGCTACGCGCCGCCGGCAACGGCTGCAGATACGTATCCGCTACTGCCTTGCGTTCATCTCGATATGCCATCGGTCGCAACGCTGGTGGAAGCAGGGACGCGATCGGCTTGAACAGATCGGGGCCGCTGTACGCCTCCTGCAGGTCGATGCCGAATCCGGCCGGTCGCTGTCGATAGGCGACCAGTTTGTGCAGCTTGATCCCGTTCATCCGACAGAGGCGGATGGCGCGACCGCTTTGCCCCATGGGGACATAGAGCACCAACGGCGCGGCCTGGGCAAGCGGCTTCCAGCGTTCGATGGCGGTCTGGTTATTGACTTCGTGGGTGAGCGCGAGGTCACCAGCGAGAGCAATGAAGTGACCCGGCTCATCGGTCACGACGATGTCGGGGTAGAGCCAACCGCCCGATCTGACCCGCACGCCCATCTGTTCCTGGGGGAAATTGGTCGTGACTTCGCGATCGGGGAACTCATCGTTGGGATAGCCGTACGCCGCCCCAGCGATCTGCTGAAGGACGCTCCAGCGTTTTTGCCTCGACGATTCCAGCGTGGGCATTGCCCTCGGCTCGCTCTCGCTCAGCCGCGCTCCATGCATGAGGCGCGGTCGATCTCCGATCCTAACCTAGCGCTGCGACAGAGGCTATCCCCACAATCCGTAAGGTCACCGAGTCCACAGACCGCGCGTCCCCGCTCTAGCTCGAGAGCGACTGCGCCGGTTGATTGATCGGGATGTAGCGAGGCCGATAGATCGCCACGCCGCGGCCATTCCTGGCGCGAGTGCGCTCGTCGACGATCTGCGCGCCGATGCCGGCAATACGCGACCAACCAAACAGCGTCGTGTAGTAGTCGGGGTCGGTGAAGCCGAGCGCATTGACCAGGCTGCCGGAAATCAGGTCGACGTTGGGGTACGGGTTCGAGACCTTGGGGTTTGCGCTGAGCACCTGGATACCCGCTTCACGAACCGCCTTGACCACGTTGAACCAGTGATCATCGGGACACAGCTCTTCACCGACGCCCAGCTGGACCTTGGCTCGCGGATCTTCCTGGCGCAGCACCGCGTGGCCAAAGCCAAAGATCAGACCGCCGCCGGCCAGGCGCTTGCGCAGCATTTCCGTGGCCTCGGCGGTGTCGGTCGTATTGACCTCGCGCACCATCTTGAAGGCGTCCTGGTTGGCCATGCCGTGACGCGGTCCGGCCAGCGCATTCATGCCCGAGGCCATCGAGCGGTACATGTCAGCCAGGCCTGAGGCGACGGCGCGACCGACGAAGGTCGAGAGATTACCGCCGCCGTGGTCGGCGTGCAGGTTGTAGTAGACCGAAAGCAGGCGAGTCAACGCTTCCTCGTCGCCGCCGGGCATGCCCAGCATGTGCACGAAGTTGTTGACGTACCCGCGCGACGGCTCCGAGGGGATCAGGTCGCCCCAACCCTCGCGCTTGCGGAAGATCGCCGCCAGCGCCGTGGGCATCCGGGCGACCAGGTTGAGCGCGTCCTCGTAGTAATCATCGGTCTTGCCGGTCATGCCGAGGATCTGGATGGCCGCGCAGAACAGGTCCATCGGATGACCGGACATCGGCAAGGCTGAGATCGCCGCCAGCGCTTGCTCGGGCACTTCCGAACGCTCGGCGATGTCATCGGCGACGGCCTGGCGCTCAACGTCGGACGGGAGCGACTTGTTGAAGAGCAAATGGATGATGTCTTCAGCCGGCAGGAAGGCCAGATCAGCGATGGGATAGCCGACGTAGGAGACGCCCTCCTGCGGATCGACGTAACTGGTTTCGCAGGTACCGACCGGGTAACCGCGCAGGCCGGTATCGAGATTGGCGTTGGTGATCGTGAACTCAATGGTCGGTATGTCGGACAACGTTCGTCACTTTCCCCGCGCGCACCGTGACAGGATGGATGATCGCCACGTCCCGGTGCGCACGGGACGCGGGCCATCTCGCTCGTCTCACTTCTCGCTCGGCTGTCAGCCTCGGCGAGGCCTGACTAGCCTTTCACCTCAAGCAGGCGGAACCGCTTACGACCGCTGGGGGCCTGGATTTCAATCTGCCGATCCGCCGACTGATCGAGCAGTCCACGGCCAAGCGGGCTCTCGACCGAGATTCGCCGGGCCGCTGCGTTCGCTTCGGTGGTTCCCACCAAAGTGTACTCTCTGGCCTCGCCCAGAACGTCGCCCTGAGCGTCGATTTCGACGACCGACACCCGGCTGCCCAGTTTGGCGCGACCAGTGGCCTGTTCCTCACGAACCACGGCGTGCGATATCTGGTACTCAAGCTCATCAATTCGTGACTTAAGCCGCTCCTGATGCTCGCGAGCCGCCTCCAGCGGCGCGTTCTCGCGGATGTCCTTGTCCTCCCGAGCGGCGGCGACGGCCTGCACCGCCTCGGGCATCTCCGCATTCAGGTGCGCCAACTCTTCGCGCAACAGCTGTAGACCGTCGGCAGTCATCTCAAACGTCTGCGCCTGCTCATGTTCGAATCGAGAGGCGTCCCTGACAACACTGGCGGGACGCTTAATCCGCAGGAAATTGCCAAGATTCTGCGCGCTGGTTCTGCCCTCGGCATCCTCAGTCACGGTGTATTCCTGCTTCCAGCAATATCGCAGGAACTCTTTGACCGGCTGCAGGCGGGCGGCCGGGTCCATCGTGTTGGCGCCGATCGTCTCCTGGAAGCCTTCCATCGTCTTCGGCGACAGCGCAGCGATCTCCGTATCCGGCCCAAAGTGCTGGAGAAAACGGGTGACTGCTTCACGCGCGGGTTCGTCGAGCACAAAAGCGCTCTGGCGGGAGCGAGGCGTGTTGGTCGACTTGCGACGCGTGCGCTTGGCCGTGCGCTCTTCTTCCCAGGCGAAGTACTCCATCACCGCCATGGCCAAGGTCATGGGCTTGGTCGCGGCAGCAGTGCCATTCTCAGATTCTGTAGCAGCCGGTTCATCGAACAGCTCTGCTTCTCCCTCGACCACATCGTCCACGATTTCATCCAGCCCGCCGACTGTCTGATCGTCGTCAAAGAACGCCATCGATCATCTCCAACTATCGAGTAGTTGCGTGCCGCTGCAGAGCGTTACCCAGCTCCGATACCCCTATCCTAGCCCTTTATTGATGCCACGCCCGACCGACGAGACAGACGAACGCCAGATTCGAGCGGCGCTTGAGCTCGCCAACCTGAGCTATGTCGAAGCGCTGAACCCCGATCTGCCCAGGCAGCTCGCCATCTGGCTACGCATGCTGCTCGCCTCGGTGCGCAATCTGACCGCGATTCGCGAGCCGGGCCCAGCGATTCGCAAGCACGTCATCGAGCCGCTGGCGGGGCGTGACCGACTAATCAACGCCGATCTGCCGCTGCCCCACGGCCCGATGATCGACATCGGCAGTGGCAACGGCGCGCCCGGCTTGCCGGTTGCGCTCTGCGAACCTCAGCGCAGCGCGACGCTGCTTGATTCGCGCTCGGCCGCCACGGAGTTTCTCCGCAACGTCGTCACTGAGATCGACGCGGCACAGATTCAGATCCGGCAAGAGCGGGCCGAGATCGCCGCTCATACCGACTTGCGGTCGCGCTTCGCGTTGGCGGTCAGTCGCGCCGCCGCGCCACCGCTGAGCGCGTTGGAACTGGCCATCCCGTTCCTCCAGATTGGCGGCATTGGCGCGATCTGGACGGGTGAGCTTGCAGAGCCGCAGCTCGACGCCGTTGCTCGCGCGGTGGCGGAGTTGGGGGCGGAGTTCACCCCGATCGATCAGCCCCAGGGCATCGTCGTCGTGACCAAAGTGCGCGCCACCAATCCGCGCTACCCGCGCTCCTGGCAGCAGATGCGTCGCCGGCCATTGTCTGAGCTAGCCAGAGCCGACGATGATGGTTCATGGCTACGCGTATCCTGACCGAGCATGTCCGCAGCGATCTCCACACTGTCCAAGAACGATCCGCGCCACTTCCAGCGCAATATTCGCGTCTACTACCTGTTCATGTCCTCGACCGGGTTCATGATCTTCCTGCCGATCTGGATGGTCTATCTGCTCGATGGGCGTGGGTTGTCGATCAGCCAAATTTCGATCTTTGAGAGCGTCTTCTGGCTGACGCTGGTGATCTGCGAAGTCCCGACCGGCGCAGTGGCGGATCGGTTCGGGCGGCGCGTCTCGCTCTGTCTGGGGGCGCTGCTCTTTGCGCTCGCTACGGTGGTCTTCGCCTTGGCCACGACCGTTCCGATCCTGTTCGGCTCGTACCTGCTGCTGGGGATCGCGATGACGCTCTATTCCGGCGCATCGGAAGCGCTGCTCTACGACACGCTGCGGGTGCTGGGACGGACCAACGAGTACGAGCGTCACCACGGACGTTCGCAAGGATTGTTCTGGCTGATGATGATCCTGGCGACGGCGATCGGCGGACCGCTCGCGTATGCGATCGGCTATTCCGCAACGATCATTCTGTCTGGCATCTTCTTCCTGGTCGCTGCAGGGGCCGCGATGTTGCTCCGCGAGCCGCCGCGGCGCGAGTCGGAGTATGCGCTCGATCCGCTCCACGCGCCGCCGGCTGAGGTGCGACACACAGCGCACGATCAGCGGGCCGATTCCAGCGCTGCGGGACAGGGCGGCATTCCGATCTTCGCTGAGGTCGTGCAGGGTCTGCGCATGGTCTGGCAGATTCGACCGGTGCGGTTCCTGATTCCCTTCGCCGCCCTGCTGATCGCGATCTTCGACATGCCACGCTTTTTCACCCAGCTCTGGGTGCGGGTTGAGCACAATATCGACCCGATGACCAGCCTCGGCGAGGGCGTCATCTTCTCGGCCGTGCTGATCCCCGCCTATCTCGGCACGATGCTGGGGATGCTCGCCGCCGCCTGGCTGATCGGACGACTCGGCGAACGGCGCAGCTTCCCGACGATCATGCTGTACGGGGCGGTCTTTCTGATCCCGCTGATGATTTGGAGCCACCTCGGCATGTTGGGGGTGATCTTCATGGTCAGCATCGCCCAGGCGGCGATACGACCGATCGCGACCGGTTACATCAATCGGCGGATTACCTCCGATCAACGGGCGACGGTGCTATCGATCTTCTCGCTGGCTGGCGGCCTGGCAATGAGCGGGATGCTGGTAACCAGCGGGCCGATCATCGACCAGATTTCCTTTGCGGCTGGATTCGGCGCGCTACCGCTGTTGGTCTGTGTCACGCTGGGCGTGACCCTCTGGCTGCTCTGGCGACTCGCCCATCGCCGTGATCAGGCTGAGCGATTGCGACGCTGGTCGCTCTCGATCTCGAAACCTCAGTCACAGACAGCTTCACCGAATCGGGGCGACACACAGATCGAACCACCCGCGCCTGCGCAATCCAATGGCGTGCGCCCGCCTAGCCAGAACGGGCTTGATGCTCGTAGCTCAACTCTGTTTCCTAATGTGCAGAAACTTGACTGAGCCCGCGCCGAGCGTAGTCAGCTGTCGCACGGACACTTGCCAAATCAATACGATCTGGGTCATTGTCGGCAACAACGCCCATCACCGCGCCTCCGACCCAACCGATCCTGCTCCGCCATGACCGACGCGCAGCGCTACGCGCGCAACATCCCGATTTACTACCTGTTCCAGTTCGCGACTGGATTTCTGATCTGGGTGCCTGTCTGGATCATTTTCCTGCAGGATGAGCGGGGGCTGTCGCTGACTCAGGTCGGGCTGATGGAGGCGCTCTTCTGGATCACGATGATGCTGGCCGAAGTGCCGACCGGCGCCGTCGCTGATCGCTGGGGGCGCAGAACCTCGTTGGCGCTGGGCGGCTTCCTCTTCACGATTGGCTCGCTCTGCTTCGCTCTGCTCAACAGCTTCTCGGGGCTGACGATCGCCTATGTGGTGATGGCGCTCTCCATGACGCTCTACTCCGGCGCCGGGCACGCCCTCCTCTTCGATTCGCTGCGCTGCCTGCGACGGACCGGCGAATATGAAAAACACATCGGTCGCTCAGAGGCGCTGATGACCGGCGCGCTGCTCGGTTCGGCGCTACTCGGTGGGCCGATGGCCGGTCTCTGGGGTATGCAGACCACGATCCTGATCGGCACGATCCCGATGGCGGTGGCCGGCTCAATCGCGTTGCTGCTCCGCGAGCCGCCGCGCACCGAATCCGAGTTCGCCGCCGACGGCCTCTACGCCGCGCCGATCTCTGCGGCCGACGCCACCAGCGACCGTTCCCCTCAGGGACTGGTCAATTACGTGCTCGAAGGTTTCCGCATCGTCCTGCAGCGCCGAACGGTGCTCTGGATCATCATCCTGTCGGGGCTGATCACGGTCGCTTTCGAAATGCCCGGATTCTTCCTCCAGCCCATGCTGCGCCAGCACGGCCTGAGCCCCGAAGGCGGCCTGCTCGACGGAGCGCTCTGGAGCGCACTGATCGTGCCAGGCTTCGCTGCGATGTCGATCGGCGCGCTGCTCGCCGCCCGCTTCGTCGGCCGCGTAGGCGAACGCCGCGCGATCCCGCTGCTGATGTTCGCCGGCAGTTTCTTCTTTCTCCCGCTGCTGCTCACCGACCACCTCGCGATCATCGCGCCGATCGCCATCCTCGGCGGGCTCCACGCGATGATCCGTCCGATTGCGACCGGCTACATCAACCGCCGCATCCCCTCCGATCAACGCGCCACGGTGCTCTCGATCTATGAGCTGATGCTGGCGGCGCAGATGGCGGTCCTGGTACCGCTGATCTCGGCTTCGGCCGACCAGATTGACTTCCGCTTCGCCTACGGGCTATCAGCCGGCGTCGTATTGACCTTCGGCGTCTACTGTCTCTTCCTCTGGCGACGCAGCCATCAGCGCGAGCAGGTCGAGGCGCTCCGCCGCATCAGCATCCGCCCGGCGCCTCAGGCGAGCATTCGTCAAGAACTACAAACGAACGGGCGAGTGTTGCACGGCGTCAGCAATGGCTTCAACGGGAACAGCGCCAATGGCGCGACTCCCGAGCAGGCGCAGTCACTCGTCTCTACTGACTCTGACCGCGGATAGGAATGAGCGCATCGCCAACGGGCGCTGCTTCGAGACGAAGTCCGTTCGCGCGCAACATTCCGCTCTATTACGTCTTTCAATTCGTGCGCGGGTTCCACTTCTGGTTGCCGATCTGGTTTCTCTTCCTGCAGTCACAGCATGGACTCTCTTATGCCCAAATCGGTGTGACCGAAGTGCTCTTCGGCATCGTGACGATCGTGGCCGAAGTACCCACCGGCGCGGTTGCGGACCGCTTTGGCCGACGCATCGCCCTGGGCACGGGCGCGTTGGGGTTTGCCGCAGCGACGGCGCTGTTCGCCACGCTCAGTTTTCCTTCTCTGATTGTCGGCTACCTGGGCATGGCGATTGCGCGGACATTGATGTCCGGCTCCGACAACGCGCTCCTGTTCGACAGCCTGCGACAACTGAAGCGAACCGACGAATACGAGCGGCACGCAGGACGCACACAAGCCGTGGCGACGGCTTCGCTGCTGATCGCCACCATCCTCAGCGGACCACTCGTCTCGATTCTCGATTTCCGTGCGGTCATGATGCTCAGCGCGGCCGGCATGGGCACGGCAGGACTGATCGCGCTTGCGCTGCGTGAGCCACCGCGCCGCGAAGCCGACTTTGCCGAGGTGACACAACCGTCCGACGCGCAGCGCTCGGGCGCTGTCGTGCTGCATGAGATCCGCGCCGGGATCGGCATCGTGCTGCGAACCCGATCAGTCCTCTGGGCGATCCTGCTGGGCGGCATCATGCTGGCGACGTTGGACCTCCCGGATTTCTTCATCCAACCATTCATCCGCTCGCACGGCGTCGATCCGGCCGAGGCGCTGGACCTCGGCGCGATCTACTCTGGCCTGATGCTGCCATCGTTCGTTGGCATCATGCTTGGGTCGATCCTCGCAGCGCCGCTGGCCGAGCGACTTGGCGAGCGGCGCGCTCTGCCCGCTGTGCTCGCCGTTGGGGCGATCGTGTTCTTACCGCTGCTGATCGTTGATCATCTCGCGTTGGTCGTATCGCTCGCCGCCCTGGCCGCGACGACCGCAGCATTACACCCGCTCGCCGGGGGCTACATCAACCGACGAATTCCATCCGACCAACGGGCGACCGTCCTCTCCATCTTCTCGCTGTGTGCGGCCGTGATGATCACGATCATGATCGGAACCGCGGTTGTTCTGGTCGACGCGTTCGATTTCCGCGCGGGCTTCAGCCTCGCGTTTGCCTTACTGGTGATCGGCGGAGGGGCATGCTGGGCGGGCTGGCGTCGCGCGCATGCGGATATCGCTGCGACCGAGCCATAATCAACTCAAGCGATAATCTCCCGCTCGCGGAGCGAGGCCACCGATTCCGCATCGAATCCCAGCGACTCGAGTAGCGTCTCGGTGTCCTGACCACGGCTGGGCGCGCTGCCGCGAATGCGCCCCGGCGTGGCAGAGAGCTTGGGCGCGACACCAGCCTGACGCATGACGCCGCCATCCGGCGTGGGCACCTCGACCACCATTCCACGCGCGATGTTGTGCTCGTCTTGCAGCGCCTCTGCAAGCGTCAGTACCGGCTTGGCGCAGACATCGACATCATTGAGCAGCTTGTGCCACTCGTCGGCCGTGCGCGTTTTGAATACCTGTGCAAACGCGGAGCGGATCTCCTCCCGTCGCGCGAGATCGGATGTGCCCTGATCGTCGATGAACTGCTCGAGGCCAAGCGCTCGGCAGAGATTGGCGTAGAAGTACGGTTCCATTGAGCCAACCGAGAACCAGCGCCCATCAGAGGTCTCATAGACCTGATAGTGCGGCTCGCCGCCATTGAGAACGTGTCGCGCCGGCCGCATGTCGGCGCCCGCGCCCTCATAGCCGGCCAATGCCGAGGTGATAAGCGACATGGAACCGTCCGACATGCCGAGATCGATGTACTGTCCCTCCCCGGTACGTTCACGCGCCTGCAAGGCGCAGACGATCGCGAAGGCGGCCATCAGCCCACCGCCGGCGAAGTCGGCGATGATGTTGACCGGGATCGCCGGTCGACCGGCGCTCGCGTAGTCGCCGATCATGCCCAACGCGCCAGCTGTTGCGATGTAGTTGATGTCGTGTCCGACGTGGGACGCATAGGGACCCGTCTGTCCGAATCCTGAGAGAGAGCAGTAGACCAGTCGGGCATTGCGGGCTGAGAGCGTCTGCCAATCGACGCCGAGCCGCTTGACCACTCCGGGGCGAAATCCTTCGAGCACGACGTCGGCGTCATCGACGAGGCGGTAGAAAATCTCTCGCGCCTCGTCGGCTTTCAGGTTGAGCCCAATCGAGCGTTTGCCACGACCGAGCGCATAGGAGGAGTAGCGCCGACGCTCCTCGTTCGGATCCTTGGCAAGGTCGCGCCGGCCACGAGGTCGCCCGGCCTGTTCAACCAGAATGACCTCCGCGCCCATATCGGCAAGCAGCATCGAGCAATACGGCCCGGGCGCCAGCGCTGACAGGTCGATCACACGAATCCCGTCCAATGGACCATCAAGCATCGTCATCGCGACCTCGCATTCGCTGCGCAGCTTCCCAGATATGCGCACAGGCTACGACTCGCCTGACGCTGCACGACGCCTTGGGGCGATCTGGAAGAACCAGAGGCAGCTCAAGCCAACAAGCGAGATCGGGATCAGGACGAGCGCGTGCAGGATCGCTGCAAACGCGACGGCGGTCGATTCGGCGCCCTGCGCGCCCACTGTGCCCAATGTGGGCAACCAGATGAGCAACGTCGCCTTGGTCGCCCACTCGAACGGTCCGACTCCTCCAGCGGTCGAGGGAGCGGTAATCAACAGGTTGGCCGCCGCCGCCACCAGCAGGTAGACCGCGAAGGGTAAGCCGAGATTAAAGGCCTGGCCGACCATCCAATACATCAGCGCTTCGAGTCCCCAAGCGATCAGACTGGCGATCAGTGCGCCGATTACTTGCCGTCGATTGGCCTGTGCCGCCATCCCGGCGATCAGCGGAGAGAGCCAGCCCCACTCCCGATCCGATTGTCCAGGCAAGCGACTAAGCATCTTGCCGATGATCCGCTCTGCATCGGCGGGGTGACGCGCAATCGCTCCGAACACCAGGAACGCGCCGATGATGCCAAAAACGAGAAACGCCATCGCCGCGGTCAGCTCGTCACCGGCGTCGTTCATCCCCTGAAAGCCAACGAGGCTGGCAATCACCCCGATCACGAGGAAACAGGTCAACATCAGACCGTCATAAACGCGGGTCATGAAGATGCTGGAAAGCCCCGACAAGCGCGAGATGTCGTGACGCTGGTAGAGCATATGCGCGCGGACCAGCTCGCCCGCCCTGAGCGGCAGTACGTTGTTGACGCCGAAGCCGATCGCCACGATCGGAAACAGTCGCCACCAGGCGATGTGCTGAATGTGCAACAGCAACCAGTGCCATCGCCATGCTCGCGCCGCAATCCCGGCGAAGTAGACGACCAGCGCCGGACCGATCCACCAGGCCGAGACCTCAGTGAACGCCCGTCCCACCTGATCAAAATTGGCGTTGCGCAGGAACAACGCCAGAAATGCCGTGCTACTGCCTAGACCCAGTGCAAGACGGGCGACCGAACCTGTCGCCCAACCTGGAAGCTGACCGGCAAATCGAAGACGCATCACCGACTTCGCCACAATTCAGGCGGAGGCTAGCCTGCCTCGATTCGAGGCGGTGGCAGACGCAACGCTTCTCGCAGCCATTGCGCCACGCGCTGACCGGAGATGGTCAACTGCTCGCGTCGCAGGACGATCTGGGCGCGGACGTATCGACCGCCCTCGACGGCGGCGAAGGCGATGAACGCGACAACGCCGCCCGCCAGGATGTCGGCGATGTAGTGCTCGCCGAGGTACACGAGCGAGAACGTCAGGGCGATGGAGTAGAGCACAGCCACCGCGATGACCCACCGAGAACGCAACACGATGCCGACGCCAACCACGACAAAGGATGCCGCGAAATGCAATGACGGCATCGCGGCGGTCGGATTGGGCTCAGCCATGGCGATGAATGCCCAGTTATAGAAATCGACGCCGAGTAGCGCCGGTCCGACAACGTTCATGCCGCGAGCAATGCCGTCGATCAGCCCCTGTTCAGCCGCCATCCAGGGCGGCGCCGTTGGCACGGTGAAGTAGAGCAACACACCGAGGTAGAAGGTGAGCGCCACGATGATCGTGACGCGCCAGGCCATGCGGCGGACGAACAGCCAAGCGCCGAGCACGGCGGCGTGAGGGAAGACGAACCAGGTCCAGTGCACGATCGCCGAGAAAAACGCCGGGAAACCGGGCGCGGAGCTGGTCCCGCCGATCCGCTCCTGCAGCCAGGCCGAAGGAGTCACGCCGGCGAACATCCAGAGCTCCCAATCGATCACGTAAGCGGTCAATACACGGAGACCGGTTTCGTCCGCTGCATCGCGGAGCTGAGTAAAGAAGCCCATGGCCACGATGTAGGCGACGAGGATGCCCCAATCGCCCCAGCGGCGCGCCAACACGAACACCGCGACCACCGCGAGGCCGCATATGGGAGCAAAGGCCACGGGATCCAGCGACACCGTCAGCCGCAGGACGACGGCGAGCAAGCCGAGCGCCAACGCGGCCCAACACACTGCTCCGATGGCTTCTCGACGGCTGATGCCTTGCACCCGACGCACGCCCTTGCCGCCTTCCGAACCTGATTGCCAATCCACTCGCCGATTATGGCGCGATTAATCTTACCGACTTTGGCGGTACAGGTTAACGATCTGTGCGCGCGTTGTC
>RKRS01000123.1 GCA_007571275.1 Dehalococcoidia bacterium | reverse complement strand
CGCTCGATCAGGCTGAAGCATCCTCGGCGCGCCAGATTCTCTCTGTCGGCGTCGCGGTCTCAGGCGCGCATCTACAGAGCATGAATAATCGGGGCGCGGTGGCGCTGGCCTCGTTCAGTGAGCCGATCCGCGACGAGGACCTGATTCGCGCCATCAATTCCGGTCGCGCTGTGACCATCAACACGTCCAGCACGCTGCTCCACGCGATTCCGCGCTACTACGTCGTCGATTCCGACCGCCGCTCATTCGATCCGCGCGGCCAACACGGCCAACGGCTCGATGTCTCGATGCATTTGGTCACGGCCTCACAAAGCGCCATCCAGAACGCGGCGCACTGCGTCCAGAGCGCGGACGTCGATGTCGAGCTGATTGCAGCCAAGCCGGTCGTCGCCGCCGAGCGAGCGGTGCGCGGCGACGAGAAGGAATTCGGATCACTCGTCGTCGGCCTCGACGCCGGCACGACCAGCCTGACCGCATTCGAGGAAGGCGCCATTTCACATACGTCCACGCTGCAGATCGGTACTTCACACATCGCAAGGGATCTCGCCATCGGCTTGCATTGCAGCAACGACGAGGCCCGCCGAGTCCTGCAGCTGCACGGTCAGGCCGTTCCCATGTTGGTGCCAGAGAATGCGGCCCAGATCGAGCTGCACGGATTTTCCTCCGAAGCAAGAACCGCCCAGACCGTCTCGCCTTCCTTTGTCGCTGAGATCATCCATGCCCGCGTTTGCGAGATCATCACCATGATCGGTCACGCGATTACCGAACACCAGCTCCAGTACGCCGTCGACGGCGGCATCATCCTGTCTGGCAGTGGAGCGATGTTGGGCGGCATTGACCTGCTCTTCAGCAAGGCGTTCGGCTCGCCCGCGCGGATTGCCAACACCGGCGAAATGTTTGGACTGACCGACAAACTGGATCGCCCCGACGCGTTCGGCGCGGTCGGCATGCTCGACTGGATGCTCGACTCCGGTGACGCCTTGCAGACGAATCAGGCTGATGGCCGTCGCCAGGCGGTAGGCGCTGGCTCGGTGTTCTCCTCGCTGGCCTCGGGTGTGGCCAGTCTCGCCCGAGTCTTCAGCCCCAACTCATAACGCTCAATCTGGCCGGTTGTCCAACGTGCGGACAGCAGCCTCCAGCCTCAGACCCACGAATGCAGCGACGACGGAACAACGAGAGGATCGCGCGATGAACAGACGACACCACAGCAGCCACAGTGAAGGTATCCCACCGATCACCGTCGTTGGAGTTGGCGGTGGCGGCTGCAACGCCATCAATCGAATGATCACTGACAAGATTCGTGGTGTCGAGTTTGTCGCGATCAACACTGACAACCAGCAGCTCGCCAGTTCCCACGCCGAAACCATCATTCGCATCGCCGACGCAGAATCGGGCGGCCTCGGCGTGGGCGGCGATCCCGAGCGAGGCGCGCGCGCCGCAGAGAACAGCCGCGAAGAGATTCGCAACCTGTTCGGCGATGTCGATATGGCGTTCATTACGGCCGGCATGGGTGGCGGCACCGGTACCGGCGCCGCGCCGATCGTCGCGGAACTGGCTCGCCAGGCCGGCGTACTGACGATTGCTGTCGTCACCCGCCCATTCGAGTTTGAGGGCGTTCCGCGATCGAACGCCGCGCAGGAAGGCATCGATCGGCTCAACGATGTCGCCGACACCGTGATCGTGATCCCCAACCAGCGTCTGATCGATAGGAATGACCGCAGCCTCACCGTCACGCAGGCGTTCCACCGCGCCGACGATGTGCTGCGTCAGGCCGTTCGCGGTATCTCCGACGTCCTCACGGTGCCCGGCGAGATCAACCTCGACTTCAACGACGTGAAGAAGGTGATGGGTGGAGGCGGACAGGCGCTGATGGCGCTTGGCCACGGATCAGGTGACAGTCGCGCGCTTGATGCAGTGGAGGAAGCGATCCACTCGCCCTTGCTCGAAGATGGCCTTCACGGCGCGACCCGTGTGTTGTACAACATCACGTCGGCGGGCGATCTGGGCATGCTTGAGCTGTCACAGGTGGCTGACTTCGTCCGCGATCAGGTTCACCCCAACGCTGAGATCATCATGGGTACCGTGATCGACGAGTCGATGGATGGCGACATTCAAATGACGCTGATCGCCACCGGCTTCGTCGAAGCTACGGCGCAGCCCCGTGCATCGTATGGCGCCCCCGTCGCTGCGCCGGCCGCGGCACAGGGTGTTCCTGCATACGCCGAGCCTGTGCAGCCGCTGCCGCTGCGCTCGCGCCAGGAGATCCTCGAGAACCTGACATTCAATCCGGTCGAACCGCGCAGCGCCGAGGAGCTCGCGACGCCGGCCTTCCTGCACCGCCGACATTCGGCCAACTCGGTCAACTCGACCAACACTGCAAGCGGTACTCACTCCAGCAACAGCAAGCGCGACAACCCAAGCAAACGTCGTTGGGATCCCAGCGCTGTGCTCGGTCGCGAATGAGGATCGACATCATCAGTATTTTCCCGCCACTGCTCGCGGGCGTGTTCGAGCACAGCATCATCAAGCGCGTCCGCGACCGTGGCATTGTCGACATCCAGGTCCACGACCTTCGTGATTACACCACCGACCGCCATCGCACGGTTGATGACTATCCCTACGGCGGCGGGGCCGGCATGGTAATGAAACCGGAGCCATGGTTCCGCGCCGTCGAATCACTGCGCATGCAGGGCAGTGCCGGTCGAGCCATCCTGCTCACGCCTCAGGGGCAACAGCTGAATCAGCGCGTCGTGCAGCGCCTGGCCTCGGAAGATCGACTGATCATTCTGTGCGGGCGCTATGAGGGCGTCGACGAGCGGGTTGCCGAGCGCCTGGTCGACGAGGAAATTTCGATTGGCGACTATGTCCTCTCCGGCGGCGAACCAGCGGCAGTGGTCCTGGTCGACGCCATCGTGCGACTGCAACCGGGAGCGCTTGGCTCATCCGAGTCGATCGTCGAGGAGACCTTTATGGAGGGGCTACTCGAATACCCGCAGTACACGCGACCGCCCGAGTTCCGTGGCTGGCGCGTCCCGGACATCCTGCTCAGTGGCGATCATGGCGCCGTCGACGAGTGGAGGCGTCAACGCCAGATTGAACGCACTCGCGAGCGTCGTCCAGACCTGTGGGCGAAGCTGTCGAACAGCGACGACGATGTAATCGAGACAACGACTTGAGTCTCGCTTCAGAGCCAGCCACGACAGCGTTCGGCTAGAACACAAGCTGTGTGCAGTCCTAAGATGGACAGCGAGATACTGAATTCCTCTTCATCCGGAGCTGATCATGGACCGCAGCGATCTTCTGACCTATGAACGCAATTCGGAGATCGAGGAGTTTCAGCCTGGCGACACGGTTCGCGTGCACGCCGTGATCGTCGAGGGCAACCGCGAGCGCACCCAGGTCTTTGAAGGCGTCGTGATCCGACGCAAGAAGCAGGGCTCGTCTTCCAACTTCACCGTCCGCCGTGTGACCAAGGGGATCGGCGTCGAGCGCACCTTCCTCTATCACTCGCCGCGAATCGAGAAGGTCGAAGTCACTCGGCGAGGTCGGGTCCGTCGCTCACGGCTCTACTACCTCCGTGATCGCACCGGCCGCGCCGCCAGAATTCCGCAGCGTCCCCGAAACGCCAAGCGCGCGATTCATTCGTACTAACTACTGCGACTTAGCCGGCCTCAGGAGCGCAGGGGTCTGAAGTTCCCTTCAGGCCCCTCATCTTCCTCAGTTGGCGGCGGCTCCGTCGATTCCACCACGGCTGTCAGCCCTTCCATATCCACGACCCGTACTCCGGCTCCCTGAGGAATCTCGGCCTCAGCGGCTGATCGCGCCGACCAGAGCTCCGCCTCCACCATGATCGTGCCGCCCGGGGACAGTGTGTTGTGCACGGTCCCCTCTTTGCCGACAATCCCCCGTGAGCCGCTGAAGCTCCACTTCGGCTGTCGACGATCGACGGCGATGAGCGCTCCCAGGCCAAAGACCACCACCCCAACCGAGCCAGCGCCCACGACCAGGGCCCAAATCGACACTCGCTCAGCATCGACCGAAGCATCTCCGATCAACAGCAGTCCGCCAAGCACCAACGAGATGATCCCACCAATCCCCAGGAAGCCGAAACCGGCGACAAACACCTCAGCGATCAGCAGGATCAACGCCAGCACCAACAGCGCAATCCCGGCCGGATTGGTATCCAGCGGGCCCAGCGCAAAGAAACCGAAGATCAGCATGATCACGCCGAACACGCCCGGCCCGACGAGGCCAGGAGAGAACGCCTCAACCAGCAACAGCAAACTGCCGATAGATGTGAGGATGAATGCGATGTTCGGGTCGGCAATCACATCAAGGATCGACTCCGCCAGGTTGTAGTTCGTCTCCACGATTGGGGCGTCGGCGATATCGAGCGTCACACTGTCGCCATCGGGATTGAGCACAACGGTGCGTCCGTGAAGCTGTTCGATGAGGTCGTCAAGATCGTTGGCGGTCAGATCGACCACGTTGAGCTCCACCGCCTCATCGCCAGTGATCGAGGCGGATTCACGCACCGCCTGTTCCGCCCACTCCTCGTTTCTGCCGCGATGTTTGGCAATCCCGCGGATGTCCGCCGCCGCATCGTTGGTGACCTTGTCGCGCAGGTCGCCGCCGATGTCCTCGCCTCCACCCGCCACTGGTTGCGCTGCGCCAATCTGCGTGTTCGGCGCCATCGCAGCCACGTGAGCGGCCATGGTGATGAACGTTCCCGCTGAGGCAGCGCGAGCGCCGGCCGGACTGACGAAGATCACCACCGGGATCTCCGCCGCGAGTATTCGTTGCACGATGTCGTCGGTTGAGGAAATCAGTCCGCCCGGCGTATCCATCATCAAAATCCAGGCGGCGGCATTCTGCTCCTCCGCCCGACTCAGCGCCCGATCGATGAAGTTCGCCGAGACTGGCCCGATCTCCTGAGCCATGCTCGAGACATGCAGCGCGCCGGCGGGGTTGTCAGAGCCACAGCCGCTGA
The DNA here is from genome assembly GCA_007571275.1 of Dehalococcoidia bacterium. Taxonomy (GTDB): domain Bacteria; phylum Chloroflexota; class Dehalococcoidia; order Bin125; family Bin125; genus Bin125. The sequence goes on along the minus strand of RKRS01000123.1, from coordinate 8,901 downwards.
ACAAGGCTGAGCCAAGTCCCAACATCAGCAGGACCAGGGCGAGCACTCGGAGCGGACGCTGAAACAACCGACTCATACCTCAAGAATACGCTGGGACGATAAACTCTGATCATGCCTCCGCTCGTTACCCACATGATTGCCGCTCTTCGCGCGGGCGAACAGGTTGACGCCAATGACGAGAACTTTGATCAGCAGAATGGTGACTATCTGCTCGGCGCGACGACACCGGACATCCGCGTGCTCACGCGCTGGGACCGCGAGCGCACGCACTTCTTCGACATCTACGACGACGATCACCAGGACTGCGTCGAGAACTTCTTCAGCGCCCATCGTATGTTCCGCGACCCGTCCAACCTGACCGCCGAAACTCGCGCCTGGGTCGCTGGCTATCTCACCCACGTGATCATGGATCAGGAATACGTGCTGCAAATCTATCGACCGTTTTTTGGCTCGCGTTCGATCCTGGGCGGTAACTCACACGCCAACCTGCTCGACCGCGTTCTCCAGTATGAGCTGGACCGTCGGGAACGCGAATCGGGCAAACAGATGCAACAGATGCGGCAGGCGTTGTTCGGCTCAGCTGTCGAGATCGACGCCGGATTTGTCGACCGACCGCTACTCGCGCAGTGGCGCGATACGACTGCCGCCATGACCGAGCATCCGCCCGACTGGGAGCGGTTTTCCTTCATCGCCTCGCGACACCTGAAGAGTGCTGGCGTCGAAAGCGAGTCCGGTCTGCGTGAATTTATGGAGACGATTCCGCAGCTGCTCGACGATACGCTCAGCCACGTCGATCAAAGCGCGTTGGACGGCTTTTTCGAGTCCACCACTGAGCGAACCGTGAGCGTGCTCCGAAACTGGCTGGGCACGCTCTGATGGTTAGCGCGAGCGAACGGATTGAGGACGAGATTCCGATTTGGCGTGGCGCCGTTGAGGCGCGTGAGCATCTGTTCGCGCGACGCCGTCCCGACGATGATCAGCTGAGTGATATTGAGCGCGCCATCCTTCGTGGTCTCTTTGATGATGAACCGGACTTCGAGGAAGCGGTGCGCCGGATCATCGAGCGGGTCCGGGTTGGTGGCGACAGCGCGGTTCGTGAGATCGCGGCAGCCATCGATGGAGCCGCGCCTGTGTCATTGGTGGTGACTGAGGACGAATTCGCGCAAGCCCGCAGCGAGGTCTCGCCCGATCTGGTCTCGGCCTTGCAGCACGCGGCGGACCGTGTTCGTCGCTACCACGAGATACAACTCGAGCACGCCGCCAGATCCTTCTCTCGTGATGGTCTCGGACAGCTCGTTCGTCCGCTCGCCCGGGTTGGCCTCTATGTGCCCGGCACAGCCGCCGTGTACCCATCGAGCGTGCTGCATACAGCTATCCCGGCCCAGGTCGCCGGCGTGCCCGAAGTCGTCATCGCTTCACCGGCGGTACCAGCTGGAGACGGAACCGCGACAGTCAACGCGTTGAAGCTCGTCGCCGCCGAGATCGCTGGCGTCGAGACGGTCTACAAGGTCGGCGGAGCGCAAGCCATTGCCGCCCTTGCCTATGGCACAGAGTCGATCGGCGCGGTCGACAAGATCTTTGGTCCCGGCAATCGTTTTGTCACTGCCGCGAAACGGCGCTTGTACGGAGTCGTCGGGATCGACGCGATCTACGGCCCGACCGAAACCCTGATCGTCGCCGACGATACGGCCAACCCTGAGCTGGTCGCCGCCGATCTCCTGGCGCAGGCCGAGCATGACCACTTCGCCGCGCCCATCCTGATTTCCACGAGCGAGGCGTTGGCCAGGTCGGTGGCTGCCCAGCTGATTGAGCAAACGGCCGATCTGCCCCGCCGCGAAATCGCGCTCACCTCCCTGCGCAATCGCGGCGGACTGGCCTGCGTGCCGGACCTCGATGAGGCGTTGGCAATCGCCAATGAGTATGCGCCTGAGCACCTCGCGCTCGTCGTGGATAACGCGCATCAGCGGATCGGCGACGTGAGCAACGCGGGCGGTCTGTTTGTCGGGGAGGCATCGCCAGAGGCGTTGGGCGACTACGTGGCCGGGCCTTCGCACGTGATGCCGACGGGCGGCTCAGCCCGCTTCGCCTCAGCGCTGAACGTGGGCGAGTTCATGAAGATCACGACGGTCGTCCAGGTCACTGACGCTTTGCTGGACGAGATCGCCGGCGACGCCGAGCTGATCGCCCACGCTGAACAGCTCGACGCTCACGCCCGCTCGCTCGAACGCCGTCGGCGCGATCGATGAGCCACCGATCTCCTCAGGTGCGCTCGCATCTGGCGCAGTTGCCCGGCTATGCGCCGGTGGTGCCGCTCGCGGAGCGGGCGCGTTTGGCAGGCCTCGATCCCGGAGACTGCCTCAAACTCGACGCCAACGAGAATCCCTACGGGATGCATCCCAGAGTCCGCGATGCGCTGCAGGCCGCTCTTGCGGAGCCAAATTTCGGCTCGATCTATCCCGACCCCAACCAGACCGTTCTGCGTGAGGCGCTCTCTCGATACACCGGCGTTGACCCGGCGATGATCGTCGCTGGAGCAGGCGCCGATGAATTGCTTGACCTCTCACTTCGAGCGTTGCTGTCGCCCGGTTCATCGATCATGACCTGCCCCCCGACATTCGGGATGTATCCGTTCCTCGCTGACCTCAATGAGCTCAACCTGATCGAGATACCCCGCCGTGATGGATTCGCCCTGCCCGCCGCCGAGCTGCTGGAGTCGGCCAGCCAGGCAGCCGCTGACACGATTGTCATCCTGACGTCGCCGAACAATCCCAGCGGTGAACTGGTCTCGTCAGATCTCCTCCGCAAGCTCCTGGCGAGCGGAGTGACGGTCATCCTCGACGAGGCCTACATCGAGTTTGCCGGCCTCGAGGCTTCAGCCAGCCTGTTACTGACCGAGTTTCCTCGCCTGGTGATCATGCGCACCTTCAGTAAGTGGGCCGGGATCGCTGGTCTGAGACTCGGCTACGCGCTCGCGTGCGCCGATCTGATCACCGACCTGATCAAGGTCAAACAGCCCTACAACATCAACCAGGCGGCAGAAGTCGCTGGCGTGGCGGCCATCAACGCCGCAGGCGAGATCGGCGAGCAGATCGACGCCATCCGCCAAACCCGTGACGCGCTCTACGACGCGCTGTTGAGCACCGATGGTCTGTCACCGCTGCCGTCCGAATCCAACTTCATCCTGGTTGGCGTCGATGCTGCTGTCGGTAGCGGGCAGCAACTGCACGACCGCCTCGCCGCGGTCGGCGTGTTCACTCGCACCTACAGCGATCCGGCGCTGGCCTCGTATCTGCGCATCTCGATGCCTCGCGCCGACCAACTTGATGCGCTCATTGACCGACTCAATTCGGTCCTCTGACGTTTATCCTGCCTTCGCTCCATGTAGAACATGTAGAAACAGCATGGGTATGGATAGAGGAGGATGCGATGCGACTCTCGAAGCCACGGCTAGAACCATTGACCATTGAGACGGCTGAGGGTGAGTCGAAGGAGCAGCTCGAGCGCGCCGAGGCGCGCGGCGGCCCGGTGCTCAACATCACCCGAACACTGGCGCATTATCCGGAACTGTCCTCGGCCTGGGGTCGATTCGCTCGACACGTCCTGGCCGGTTCATCGCTGCCCGAGCGCGAGCGAGAGCTGGTCATCCTGCGCATGGGCTGGAACTGCCAGTCCGGCTACGAATTCGGCCAGCACCGACGCATGGGCCAGGCGGCAGGGCTGACGCTGGAAGAGGTCGAGCGAGTCAAAGAGGGCCCCGACCACGACGCATGGACTCCACACGAGGCGGCTCTGCTGCGGGCCACCGACGAGCTTCACGCCGACGCATTCGTCAGTGATGAGACCTGGAATCAGCTGGCTGAACAGTATGACGTCAAGCAGATGATGGACGTCGTCTTCGCCGCCGGACAGTACAACCTTGTCTCGATGGCGTTGAACACGCTCGGCGTCCAACTCGAACCAGGCACGCCAGGACTCGAACTCGAGTAGACGAAAGCAACCGACATGCCTGGACCGCTGAACGACTTACGCATCCTCGATTTCACCTGGGCGTTGGCCGGTCCCTACGGCTCGATGATCCTGACCGACCTCGGCGCTGAGGTCTACAAAGTGGAGCACGTCGGCACGAACGAACGCCACCGCGGCGCCGGACCGTACGTGCTTGGCGTCTCGACCTACTTCTTCAGCGTCAATCGAGGCAAGAAGTCAATCACGCTCGACCTCAAGCATCCCGATGCCGTGCAGATCGTCAAGGATCTGCTCGATCCTTCCGCAGGTGGCATCGACGTGTTGACCGAGAACTTCCGCCCCGGCGCGATGGCGCGACTGGGTCTCGGCTATGACGACCTGTCAGCGGTTAATCCTCGATTGATCTACGCGTCCACGTCCGGCTTCGGGCACACGGGCCCCTACCAGCACCGACCAGCCGTCGACGTCATCGTCCAAGGCATGGGCGGCGTGATGAGCATCACTGGCCACCCCGGTGGGCCGCCAGCGCGACCCGGCTACAGCATCGGCGATATGGCCGGCGGCATGTACACGGCGATCGGCGTCCTGGCCGCGCTGCACGAGCGCCAAACTTCCGGGCTTGGACAGCATGTTGACGTCGCCATGCTCGATGCGCAGGTCGCGTTGTTGGAAAACGCCGTCGTTCGCGCCGCCAACACCGACGAGATACCAGGTCCAATCGGCACTCGGCACCCTCTGGTCACCCCATTCCAGGCGCTGCCGACGAAAGACGGCTGGATGGTCATCGCCGGGGTCAAGGACTGGCAGCTGTTCTGCGTCAAGATCGGGCGCGACGACCTCCTCCACGACGAGCGATTCCAGACCAACCCGGACCGCACCGAGCGCCACGCCGATCTCGAACCGATCCTGTTCGGGGCCTTCAGGCAGCGAACCACCGCCGAGTGGGCAGCCGAGCTGGAGGGCGTCTGCATCGCCGCGCCGATGAACACGGTTCCTCAGATCATCAACGACCCGCATATCGCCGCGCGCGGCATGATCGCCGAGCTGCCGGTCGCCAAGTCGCAGAAGACGATTAAGGTGTCCGGTTCACCAGTTCACTTATCACGAACCCCGCCAGAGCTCAGCCGGGGCGCCAGCGCCATCGGCGAGCACACCCGAGAAGCGCTCGAAATCATCGGCCGCACCCCCGAGCAAATCGAGTCCCTGGTCGCACACGGCGTCGTGTCAGTAGACGAATGAATGACTTGCTGCAAGATTTCTATCTCTGGTCGAGCCCAGTCGCTCATAGCAGTCGCCCCTGGTGATCGCTCGGGGCGTCAATGATGCTGCCTGTTTGCGATCTCGCCGGGCTGACGCTCACCAGATTTCCTCTCAGACGATACGTGGATGGCTCTTGGCTCAGGATGCGAAGTACGTATGAGGATGCTGACTCGCTCTCAATAGATTTGGAGATTGCATCCACGGCGTCGAGCGCGGAACGATATCTTCTGACGCCGTTGAAGTGTCGTCTCAGTTTGTAGCGTGCACAGAGAAGCGAATCCGCGACTGCGATCGGATCGCCGGCTGCTAGCGCACGGGCGCTCAATCGTTCTTCGTACTTCTTCCAAACTTCAACCTTGTCTTGTGTGCGGCCATTGTTACTCGCGAATACAGATGCAACGTCGCGCTCAAACTCGAGTCGGGCAGCTGCTCGGTCTACCTGATCGATCCACTGCACCAAGGCTTTTGTTACTTCATCGAGGGAGTTCGAACGTCACCCAGATCTGAGACCTGGTCCGAATTCAGCAGTTGGGGCGTTGTCGGCTGCCTCAGAGGCATAGGGCTTCTTGATGTTGTAGGGCGGACTCGTGTGAATCAGGTCAATTGAGTGTTCCGGCAAGTAGGGGAGGACCGACAAGGCGTCGCCACAGATGATGCGCCCACAGGCCGGGTCGAAACCCTGCGCCAGATACTCTTCCACCGAGATCACATAATCAGCGATAGCCGCCCCTGGTTGATCAACCGCTGTGCGATCAGGCATGCAGGTATCCTATCCGCGTCCACCTGTTACGAGAGTATCCGCCTTATGACCAACCGACAGCAGTTTGCCAACCTGGTCCGTTCGGGACAACCCATCCTCGCGCCGGTCGCGCTTGATCCACTTTCTGCGCGGCTGGTTGAGTCGTTGGGCTTCGAGGCCGCCTATCTCTCTGGCGGCGGCTTTGGCTTCCAGCTCTCCGTCTCTGAGGCGTTGCTGACGATCACGGAAGTGGCTGGCCTGACCCGGCAGATCACCGCGCGCTCCGATGTGCCGTTGATTGTCGATGGCGGCGTTGGATTTGGCGACGCGCTGCATACGACGCGAGCCGTTCGTGAGATTGAGGCAGCCGGCGCAGCGGCGATCGAGATCGAGGATCAGGTCGCGCCCAAGCGCGCGCATCATCACAAAGGCGTCGAGCATCTCGTGCCGCTGGAGATGATGGTGGACAAGGTACGCGAAGCCGTCGCCGCGCGGCGAGACGACGACTTCATCATCATTGCTCGCACCGGGGCGGTACGGAATGAATCATTCGAGCGGGCGCTGGAGCGCTCCGCCGCGTATCGCGAGGCCGGCGCCGATGTCCTGATGCTCTTCACCAACGATCCCGAACAGATCGCCGAGGCCGGTCGGACGCTGGGCGGACCACTCTCGATGATGGCGCCCGCTGACAGGCTCAACCGCGCTGAGTTGGCCGAGCACGGCTTCAACGTGTTGATCGATCCCTTCACCGGCCAAGTCGCCGCCTACGGCGCGATGCGCGACGCCTACCGCAGCATTGCGGAGGGCAGCGGGTCAGGACGTGAAGTCGATGAGCTGATGTCGCTCTACCGCGAGGTTCAGGGAATGGCCGGGATGGACGATCTTTACGCCATCGAGGAACGCACGACGGAGCGTCCCAGATAAGGCCGCCATCTGTCTGTACGCTTCCCCCTCTGGGGGAAGCTGTTCCCTGCCTACGCAGGGGCAGGCTGCGAAGCGACTGAAGGGGGCTCCGCGGGCTGAAAGCATTCACGTCGATAGACAGCGACCATCAGCTGCGCGACAGTGAGGATGTAGGAGATCACATGAGCAGCGCGCGTACTGCATCGGTCGTTCGTGAGACAGGCGAGACTTCGATCCGCGTTGAGCTTGACCTGGATGGCGCAGGCCGCGCCGATGTCTCGACCGGCGTCGGGATGCTCGATCACATGCTGCACCAGCTCGCCCGACACGGTGGGTTCGACTTGACCGTTGCGGCGTCGGGCGACCTGCACGTCGATGCGCATCACACAACCGAGGACGTCGCCATTGCGGTCGGTCGCGCGCTCAATCAGGCACTGGGCGAGCGCATCGGCATCGCCCGCTTCGCCGACCGCACGGTACCGCTGGATGAATCGCTGATTCAGGTCGCGCTCGACCTCAGTGGTCGCCCGTACGCGGTGATCTCGCTCGATTTCCCCGCGCCGATGATCGGTGAGCTGCCATCTTCGATGGCGAAGCACATGCTGGAAACGATCGCCTTCGAAGGTCGGCTGGCGCTGCATGTGCGACAGCTGGCCGGCGAGAATGAGCATCACATCCTCGAGGCGACGTTCAAGGCGCTGGCTCGCTGCCTGCGTGACGCCGTGCGGATTGTGGATGAGTCGGCGGCGCCCAGTACCAAAGGCACGCTCAAGGCGTAGCGGCTGTCTCCACGACGCTCACGGCATAGTCCTCGATCACCGGATTCGCCAGAAGCTGGTCCGACATCTCGTTGGCCAGACGCTCAGCCTCCGCTGATGACTCCGCCTCCAGCCAGACCTCGATGAATTTGCCAGCGCGGACGGCGTTGACGCCCTCGTAGCCGAGCGAGTGCAGACCGCCGCGAATCGCCAGCCCCTGAGGGTCGTTAACCGTCCGCTTCAGCGTGACGTGGATTTCAGCCTTGTACCGCATCGGGTTTAGCCGGCGACGATCAGATCGCGACCGGTGACCCGCTCGAACGCAGTCCGATAGCGCTGACGAATGTTCTCGACCACCTCATCGGGCAGCGCGGGACCGGGCGGCTCCTTGTCCCAGCCCGTCGCCGAGAGCCAGTCACGCAGCGGTTGTTTGTCGTAGGACGGCTGCGATTGGCCTGGTCGATAGATTTCGGCGTCCCAGAAGCGTGACGAATCAGGCGTCAGCGCCTCATCGATCAGGATGACTTCGTCCTCACCCTGTGCATTCCTGGTTACGCCGAACTCGAATTTGGTGTCGGCGAGAAAAAAACCTGACTCCTGCGCCCGCGAGAGACCGTAGGTGTAGAGCGCCATCGAGCGAACCTTGACCGTGTTGGCGACATCCGCGCCGACGATCTCACAGGCCTGCTCGTAGGTGATGTTCTCGTCGTGCTCTCCCACCTCGCCCTTGGTCGAGGGCGTGAAGATCGGATTGGGCAACGGCTCGGACTCGGTCAGCCCGGCTGGCAGCGGAATGCCGCAGACCGTGCCGTCGCGCTGGTACTCGGCCCAGCCCGAGCCGGCCAGGTAGCCGCGCACGATCGCTTCCAGCTTCACCGGCTCCGCTTTCTTGACCAGCATCGAGCGGCCGATGTATTCGGGCCCCAGCTCAACCGGGATGTCCGGGTTCTCGGTCGAATCGATCACCCGAATCATGTGGTTGGGCACCACCGACTCCGTGGCCTCGAACCAGAACGCCGACATCTGGGTCAGCACGCAGCCCTTGTCGGGGATGGCGGTGGGCAGCACGACGTCGAACGCCGAGACGCGGTCGGTGGTCACCAACAGCAGTCGGTCGCCCAGGTCATAGATATCGCGCACCTTGCCCGAGTGCCTGGGCAGGTCGAGGTTGGATTCCATCATCACGGTCATGTCAGACTCCTCTGCGTGGATCGTAGGTCAGGGGATGCGAATGCGTTGTTCAATGAGTTTCGCAATCAGCTGTTCCTGCGTGCC
>RKRS01000003.1 GCA_007571275.1 Dehalococcoidia bacterium | reverse complement strand
GGCTGGTGCTGACCGAGGGACTGTTCGACTGGCTCGTCCTCGCCGCCTGGGGTCTGCCCGCCGTGGCCGCTCTGGGCACCCAAGGCGCGAAGCGGATCGCGGCAGCCCTGCGCCCGCAGCCACGCGTCTTGCTTGCCTTCGACTCGGACCCGGCTGGCCGCGAGGCCAGCGCCCAGCTGATCGAACGGCTGGGCCCACTGCGAACGGCGACCATCCGCCTGCCCGAGGGCGTCTGCGATGTAGGCGATCTGGCCCGCCAACCCGACGGACGCGCCATCTTCCTCAGCATGCTGCGGCAAGCTGCTCGAGCTCGTACACACCAGATTCCATGAGCGGAGGATCGAACACCGATGACCGACGGCGTCCAACGCCGCAACCGGACTCCCTACCGGAGTCCGCAACCACGACCAACTCACCACCAAGAAGGGACCACAACCCATGAACAACGGAACCCACCAGAACGGGACGCGGCCGAGCGCCGTCGCGCCCGCCCACGACGAGCAGGCGCTGGACTGGGACGCGCTGGCCCCGCGCGTCAACCAGGCCCTGGCTCAGCCGCTCCGCCCCGAGCTCGTCGCCCGGCGCTCGGGACGCGGCGGTCGCCGCTTCCGCTACCTCGAGGGACACAGCGCGATCGACCAGGCCAACCAGGTCTTCGGCTACGGCGGCTGGGGCTACGAGCTGATCGGAGAGGTGCAGCTGCGCAGCATCGAGTCGACCGAGCCGCGCAGCGGCGAGCTGCGGCGCAGCTGCGCCTACTCGGCCACGGTGCGGGTGAGCGTGCCTGGCGCGCCGTCCCGCACTGACGTCGGCTTCCAGCCAGTTACGGATGAATCGGCCGAGGCTCACGAGACCGCTTACAAGGGCGCCGTGACCGACGCGCTCAAGCGCGCGCTCAGGAGCTTCGGCGACCGCTTCGGCAACGGCCTCTACGGCGATCCGCCCGCGACAGCGACGCCATCCCAACCGACGCGTCAGCCGCAGCCGAGCCCAGCAGCACCGCCAGCGGACCGCGAGCGGCGACCCAGTCAACCGCCGGCAGCGCGACCGCAGTCCGCGCCACCAAGTCGTGACGACGAGGACGCGCGCCAGCTGCGGGCCCAGCTGATCGAGCTCAGCCAGATGCAAGGCTTCTCCGAGCAGCAAGTGCGCGAGGCTGTGCGTCGCAAGACGGGTCGCGAGCTGGACCAGCTGGGCGTGGCCGAGCTCAACCCACTGATCGCCTCAGCCGCCGACAAGCTGGAGCGTCGCCAGACGGCCCATCAGGGCTAACCCTCGCTCACCGACCCTATCAACCCGAAACGGGGTCGTCTCCAACTCGGAGGCGACCCCGTTCTTCATGAATGAACGGAGTACCGAGATGTCCCAGACCAACCAACCTGACCCCTACAGCCGGCCGCCGGCCCGCTTTTGCGCGGACGGCCAGATCGAAGTGCGCGCCTCGGCCCTGGGCCGCTGCCGCCGCGCCCTCTGGTACGCAGCCTGCGCACAGCCGATCAGCAACCCCACCGATCCCGAGTCTCTGACCCTGCTCGAGGCTGGGAACGCGCTCGAACCCGTCGTTCTGCGCGCCCTGCAGCGGGCGGGCTGGCGCCTGCGCCCAGTCGAGCGCGAGCGCCCGACTGCCGTCTCGGTCCCCGCTGGATCGGGCCTGCGCGTCAGCGGTCACCCCGACGCCACTGGTCGCCCACCTCGCTCGAGCGAGGCCGAGTCAATCGACCAGTTCCTCTTCGGCCCGGGCCAACCGCTGGATGACGAGCACGAGCTCGTGATCGAGGTCAAAACGCGCGGTCCCGAGGCGTTCAAGCGCTGGCAGACGCTGGGCGCTGAACGCAGCCACCCGGAGTCGGTCGCTCAGGCCGCCTGCTACAGCCTGGGGCTCTACGGCGAGTGCCGCGACGTGGTCATCGCCACGCTCGACACAGGCTCGCGCCGCTGGGCCACGGAGCGCATCCCCGCGGCACGAGTCGAACACGCCGGGCGGCGAGCCACTGACCGCCTGGCTCCGCTGGTCGGGCGCTACGAGACCTGCGGTCCAGACCCCGAGGCGCTGCCCGACCGAGACTTCACGGCCTCGGACTGGCAGTGTCGCCGCTGTCCCTACCTGAACGCCTGTCAGCCGGGCGCGGCCAGCGAAGCGTCGCCGACCGTAGACTCCGAGCCGCTTGAACCAGTCTCGGAGGAGCAGGCTCGCACGGCGCTGCGCGGATACGAGCAGGTCCAGCAACAGCTCAAGCCGCTCAATGCGGAGAAGCGGCAGGCCCTGAGCACCCTGGAGCGCTGGCTCCAGGCGAAAGGAGTGAACAAGGCCAGCCTGGAAGGAGGTGAGAAGTCCCGCACGATCGGCATAGTCGCCACCCGCCGTTACGCGGTCGACCACCGGCGTCTGAACGCGCTGCTCGACCCCGAGACGAGAGCCGAGATCGTGACTGAACATCGATCGCAGTATCTGCGCATCAGTTAGACGAGCCCGCCGCGGCGGGTTCGCACACCCCGCTCAGCTGCGGGGCATTACGGGGCCGACCTCATGCGTTGGAGGTCGGCCTCGCGTTCGTTTCTACTGGCGCGGCCACTCGCGCCCACACGCTCTGGGAAAGGAGCATTGTCCATGTCACGCACCATCAACCGAGTCGAGCTGCTCGGTCGGGTCGGCAACGACCCCGAGCTGCGCCACACCCAAGCCGGCACCGCCGTCACCCAGCTCCGTCTGGCCACCGACCGGCGCACGGAGCAGGGTCAGTCAGAGACCGACTGGCACACGGTCGTCTGCTGGGGCCGCCAGGCCGAGTCAGTCTGCCAGTACGTCGCCCGCGGTGGCCGCGTCTACGTCAGCGGTCGGCTCAGCCAGCGCAGCTGGGAGGACAGGGAGGGCCAACGCCGCAGTCGGGCCGAAGTCCATGCCCGTGAGGTGATCTTCCTCGATTCCCCCAGCGACACGCGGACTGAGCAGGAAGCGGAAGCCTCACCTTTCTAACAACCAACAGCAACCCATAGACCGCCCTGCATCAGCTGCGGGGCATAAGCGGGGACGGCCTTCCGCTAGTCGGAGGACCGTCCCCGTTTCTCGTATTCCCCGCACTCGGCACTTGAAAGGAACCCTAATGTCGCTGCTGACCGAACCCTTCCAGCCCGAACCCGCCTCGCATGACGAGCGCCAGATCGAGCGCCAGGCGTTGCTCGAGGCGCTGCGCCGCAACCTCCATCTGCTCGGTGAGCTCGCGATCCGCTACGACGTCGAGACCCGACCCGAGCGGCCCGCAAACATGCCCAGCGTCCACCGCTCCCAGGCCGTCGTTGACCTGATCGGTGACGAGATGTCCCGCCTCGCCCAAGAGCAGGTGCGGGTCTTGCTCTTGGACCGTCAACACCGGGTCACGGGCCAACGCACGATCTATCAGGGCAACGGCTACGGCGCGCTGGTCCGCGCGGCGGAGATCTTCCGACCCGCCATCGCCGCCGCCGTGCCCAGCATCATCGTTGCCCACAATCACCCGTCCGGGAACCCAGAACCAAGCCAGGCGGACATCGAGCTCACCCGAGACCTGGCCCAGGCAGGCAAGTTGCTTGCGATTGAGCTGGTCGACCACATCGTGATCGGCTCAGACGGCTGGACCTCGCTCGGAGCCCAAGGCCTGATTCCCTGACCGCATCCCCCCCCCCATCAACTGAATGGACGATTCATGATCGACCCAACCGCCTGGCCCGACCAGGCCGATACCCCGCAGCTGCACACGATCACCGCGGGCGGATTCTCCGCCACCGTCGACGCGTTCGCGCGTGACCAGGACACCGAAGGCCTCTGGTTCCTCTCGATGGTCGGCGCCCAGACCGCGCTCAAGGCGATCTGGGCAGCCCTGCTCAAGCAGCCCCCCGAGGCCGCCTTCCTAATCCGCGGCGCGGACGGGATGCCGCACGCTGGCGGCTACCGGCGCTGCCTCGTGCCGCCTGAGACGATCGGCACCTGGACGACCAAGCTGGCCCGATTGCCCGCCTCGGGTGGCTGGCACGCGATGGTCTACACCTGCTTGGCCGAGTTCGCATTCGAGCGTGACACCTTCCTCCTGCTCGCGCCCTCGGAGCAGGTCGCGCCGGCGCTCGA
>RKRS01000045.1 GCA_007571275.1 Dehalococcoidia bacterium | reverse complement strand
GCTCCATCGCCAGCTTGCGAAACGCCCGCCGGATCTCATCCTGCGAGGCCTCACGAGACAGACCAAGAATCTCATAAAAGTCGTCAGATTGAGCCATAGCCAATAGGGTATCGTCCGCGCTTGGTTTTCGGGCTACTCTGCAGGAATCTCGCTGTGCTGGCGTCAGTGTCCACTGTATTCGCTAGCGCTGTTTGCGATCGTGAGCTGATAAGAACTGATACGCCCCACCCAATAGAGCGGGGCATATGGCGTTCCTATGGTCACACCTCGCGGAACTCTCCCTCGACTGTGTCGTCGTCCGGCGGGGTTGCGCCGCCCGTGCCCGCTGCTGCGCCGGCGGCCTGCTGCTGGCCGTAGACCTTCTCGCCAACCTTCATCAGGGTGGTGTTGAGATCGTCCAGCGCGGACTGGATGGACGCGGCGTCATCGGACTCGAGGCTGGCGCGCAGCGCGTCGATCTTGCCCTGCATCTCAGTCTTGAGCTCGTCGTCCAGCTTGTCCTCCTGGTCGCGCAGGACCTTTTCCGCCTCGTAGGCGGTGGTCTCGGCGCGGTTGCGGACCTCGGCCAGCTCGCGCAGACGCTTGTCTTCCTCCGCGTGTTCCTCAGCGTCACGCTGCATCGCTGAGATCTCGTCGTCGGAGAGACCGGAAGAGCCCTGAATCGTAATCCGCTGCTCCTTGCCGGTGCCCTTGTCCTGCGCGCCGACATTGAGGATCCCGTTGGCGTCGATATCAAAGGTGACCTCGATCTGCGGCATCCCGCGCGGGGCGGGCAGAATCCCATCGAGGATGAAGCGACCCAGCGACTTGTTGCCCCCGGCCATCTCGCGCTCACCCTGCAGCACGTGGATCTCGACCTGCGACTGGTTGTCGGCGGCGGTCGAGAAGACCTGTGATTTCGAGGTCGGAATCGTCGTGTTGCGCGGGATCAGCGGCGTCGAGACCCCGCCCAGCGTTTCGATGCCCAGCGTCAGCGGGGTGACGTCGAGCAGGAGCACATCCTTGACCTCACCGCGCAGCACCCCTGCCTGGATCGCCGCGCCAAGCGCAACGACCTCGTCCGGGTTGACGCCGCGATGCGGTTCCTTGCCGAAAAACTGCTCCACCTTCTGCTGGACCAGCGGCATCCGCGTCTGGCCGCCGACCAGAACCACTTCATCAACCTGGTCACGGGTGATCCCGGCGTCGTCGAGCGCATTGCGACAGGGCTCCAGCGTGCTTTCGACCAGATCGAGCACCAACTGCTCCAGCTGCGCCCGCGTCAGTGTGTGGGTGAAATGCTTGGGGCCGGAAGCGTCGGCCGTGATGTAGGGCAGGTTGATCTCGGTTGACTGGGTCGTCTAGAGTTCGACCTTGGCGCGCTCGGCAGCCTCCTTGAGCCGCTGCAGCGCCATTCGATCCTGTGACAGATCGATCGCCTGCTCCTTGCGGAAGGTATCGACGAGATAGTCCATCAGGCGCTGGTCGAAATCGTCGCCACCGAGGAACGTGTTGCCATTCGTCGAGCGGACCTGGAAGGTGCCTTCACCCAGCTCGAGGATGGAAATGTCGAAGGTGCCGCCGCCGAGGTCGTAGACGGCGATGTAGTGATCGTTCTCTTTCTCCAGCCCATACGCCAGCGAAGCGGCGGTGGGCTCATTGATAATCCGTAGGACGTTGAGTCCGGCGATGCGGCCGGCGTCCTTGGTCGCGTTGCGCTGCGAGTCATCGAAGTAGGCGGGCACGGTGATCACGGCTTCATCGACGGTCTCACCGAGGTAGGCTTCAGCGTCAGCCTTCAGCTTCTGCAGAATCATCGCCGCGATCTCGGGTGGCGAGTACGGATTGCCGCCCATCGTCACGCGGGCGTCGCGGTTCTCGGCTGCGTCAACGATGTACGGCAGTCGGCCAACAGCGTCCTGCACGTTGCGATCGTCGAAGCGGCGACCCATCAGCCGCTTGACCGAAAACAGCGTGTTCTCTGGGTTCGTCACGGCCTGGCGCTTGGCGGCGGTACCGACAATGCGTTCGCCCGTCTTCGTCAGCGCGACGACCGACGGGGTCGTGCGATTGCCCTCGGCGTTGGGAATGACGGTCGGTTCGCCGCCCTCCATCACGCCGACGGCGGAGTTGGTGGTGCCGAGATCAATGCCAATCACTCGTCCGGGCATGGAAAATCTCCTAGTCGGTTGGTTCAAATTTCGATTCAGTGGATTGATCAGCTTCGCCTGAGTCGTCGGGAGGCTCGACCGAGCCGTCGCCGACCATCACCTGAGTCGCTCGCAAGACGCGCGTGCCGATCGTGTAGCCAGTACGCAGGACCGCCACGATCTCGTTGTGCTGACCGGGCAGTTGGCCGACGGCTTCGTGCAGCTCGGGATCAAACGGCTGGCCGACGGTGTCGATCTGCTTGACCTGCTGGCGCAGCAACAGCGCGCTCAGTTTCTGCGAAATCAGTTCCACACCCTGTCGCCAGGGATCGTCCGTGTTCGAGCCGTCAGCCGGCGCTTCGCGGTTGGCGCGCTCGAAGTCATCCGCCAGATCGAGCAGATCGAGCAGGATCGCGCGTTGCGACTGTTGCACCCGATCACGCACATCCTGCGCCGAGCGACGCTTCAGATTTTCGTAGTCCGCCTGCGCGCGCTGCCAACCGGCATAGTGACGCGCCGACTCCTCGCGCAGCGTTTCCAGTTCGGCCGACGAATCAGCGTCCGCATCCGACTCAACGACGTCATCAATGTGGTCAGCTGGCTGGCTGGCTGGGCTCATCGTGTCGCTCCGTAGACGGCGTCGATCATTTCCTGCAGCAGCTGTGAATAGAAGCGCGCCGCGGCGATGCTGCGCGGATAGTTCATCCGCGTCGGCCCGATGATTCCCACATAGCCAGGAATCTCCGGCGCGTCGACCGCAGTCGAGGACGAGCGATATGGCGCCAACACCAACGAGCACTCTTGCAGCAGCTCAGTCGGATGATCGTCGCCGATCAGCACGTGCATCGCGCCGCGAGGGTCGCCATACCGTGTGGCATCGTCGATCACAGCCGACGGGATCAGCGCTTCAGCCGAGTGCTGGTCAACCAATTCGATCAGCTCCAGCGAGCGCAACGGTTCATGCTGGAACTCGGGTTGCGCCATCATCCCGCCCAGTCCGGCGATCGCCGGCACGCCGGCGCGCAGCGCATCGCGATCGAGCACCTGCGCCAACGTATCGAGCACGAAGTGCTCGGCCGGATGTGTGTCGGGCGCATCCAGCGCCTGTCGCGCCACT
Source organism: Dehalococcoidia bacterium (assembly GCA_007571275.1). Taxonomy (GTDB): domain Bacteria; phylum Chloroflexota; class Dehalococcoidia; order Bin125; family Bin125; genus Bin125. The sequence continues at coordinate 865 of RKRS01000045.1, read as the reverse complement.
GCGCGCACATCGGGAGCCGAGCGACCGCGTAACATCCAGGACAGCCTGGTCGCCAGCTCGTCGAGTTCGTCAACCTCAATCGGCTGGGGCAGCGGCATCAGCTGACGGATCATCCGCGCCTCCTGCACCACCACGATCATCAAGACCAACAGCTCATTGAGTGAAATCAGCTCCAGCTGACGAACCCGCAGCTGCTCCGGATGTGGCGGAGCCACGATCACCAGCAGCCCCAGCGAGCGAGCGAGCACCGTCGCCGCCAGATCAACCCATTCGTCAACCGCCGGAGCGGCCTGGAAAAACTGATGTCGAACCGACGCCTGCTCGGCCATACCCAACTCCGCGTGCCCCATCAGCGACTGGACGAAGTGCCGATATCCACGGTTGGACGGGACGCGGCCAGCGGAGGTGTGCGGATGCGTGAGATATCCCTCCTGTTCGAGGGCGTGCATCTCATGGCGTATCGTCGCGGGTGATGCCGGCAAGGCGTATTTCTCGACGACGTGACGCGACGCGACCGGCGTGGCTGTTTCGACGTAGTCCTGAATGACAAGCTGCAAAATGCCAGCTCGCCGCTCGCTCAGACGGTCGGAGGGCCGTTCGGAAGGCATCGCAGCGATCAAGTCGTTCTCTAGCCGCCAGGCTGTCGTAAGATGCAGTTGGCACTCTCCGCGCGAGAGTGCTAACGCCGTGATCGTAGCAGCGTTCGCTGAATTCGGCAAAGCGTTCAGAGCACGGATGCGGTGTCACAGAACACGTCAATCAGGGGGCGGATATTGTCCCATTCGGATGTCGAGGGAGTCGATCCATGGTCAGCAGAGGCATGCATCGCGGCGGCATCGACGACAACGCCGGCGATCGGCGACGG
>RKRS01000125.1 GCA_007571275.1 Dehalococcoidia bacterium | reverse complement strand
GCGAGCCCCCCTACGCTGATCCCATGCACCTCCGATCTTCGTGGACGCTATTGATTGGGGCGGCCGTTGTTGGGCTGCCGGCCCTGAGCTTTCGTCTGGGCGGGATTCATGTCGGTACCGAGCTTGAGGTCGCGATCTTTGGGCTGGGCATCCTCTCTGCCGCGTTTCTGATCTCGACCGGGGCTGAAGCTGCGCAGCACGATATTCCCGCCGCCCTGTCTGTCGCGGTCGTCGCGTTCATCGCCGTGTTGCCCGAGTATGCGGTCGACCTGTTGCTGGCCTGGGAGGCGGGCAAGGGCATTCCCGGCAAGGACGAGCTGGCGCTGGCCAACATGACCGGCGCCAACCGCCTGCTACTTGGCGTTGGCTGGGCGATGGTGATCTTCCTGTTCGCCTGGAAAGCGGGAGGTCCCAGACAACTCGCCACGACCGCGATGCGCAGTGCATGGCGATTCCTCCAGCGACGACCAGCCGATCCTGCCGAGCCGCTGCTCAGTTTGCCCGGCGGCATCGGCCTCGACATTGGCATCCTCGCCGTCGCCACGCTGTACTCGTTCATCATTGTCGCCAAAGGGCGGGTCGCCATCGAGGACACCATCGTCCTGGGGCTGCTGTTCTTCTGGTACGTGCTGCGACTGACGCGTTCGCCGATCGAGGAGCCCGAGCTGGAAGGACCCGCGGCAACCATCGGCAATCTGCCGACTGCGACGCGGCGCGTCGTGGTGATATCCCTGATTGCCTACTCCGCCCTGGTGATCGCGATCTCAGCCGAGCCCTTTGTGCACGGTCTGGAGCAGATCGGACGCGATGTCGGCATCGGCGAGTTCTTCGTCATCCAGTGGATTGCCCCGTTGGCGTCCGAGTCGCCGGAGTTCTTCGCTGCGCTCTACCTCGTCTGGCGAGGGTCGGCGGGTCTGGGCGTCAATATGCTGATTTCCAGCAAAGTCAATCAGTGGACCCTGTTGATTGGCTCGCTGCCACTCGCTTACATCGCTGCCGGAGGAGCGGTGAGCGGGCTGATTTCCAGCGATATCCAGCGCGCCGAGGTCTTCATCACCGCGGCACAGTCGGCATTCGGCGTCATGCTGATTATCGACCGCCGCCTGACAGCGCGCGCCGGCTTCGCATTGCTCGGGTTGTTCCTGGCCCAGCTGATCATGCAGTTCTTTTTCCAGGACAACAACACGCCCCGAATCGTCTTCGGCGTGATCTACCTGACGCTGGCCGCATTGATGATGTCCCAGTACTGGCGTAGCATCGTGCCGACGTTGCGCGAGGCGTTTCGGTCGCCCGCTTCGGCGGCGATGCATCACGCTCATGGCGATGACGCCGCAACCGCCCCGAGATCGGAGTCCCGGAATGACTGACCGAGCGCCGCGAAGCAGGCTGAGCGCCGTGCTGGCCAAACTGCTAGCGATGGCCCGGTATCTCGCCGCCGTCGTGCGCCAGCCGATCCCCGAAGACGCCGCGCTTTCCGTTGCTCGTGCCGCTCCAGTCACGCGCCTGGCTCCGGCGCTACCCGAGCGTCGACGCCGTTGCGACCAATGCGGTCAGCGCTGGATCACGGGCTTGGCTGACGACGAGTACGTTTGCCCGCGGTGCAACCCATCCTCCTCCGTGCGTCGTAGCGTGGCTGGTAACGTCGAAGATGTCTACGCAACAGAAAGCAGGCACGAATGACTGACTGGAACGATCTGTCGGAGCAGTTGCAAGGCGCGTTGGGACTGGCGAACAAGCCGCTGGCGATCACCTTCCACGACTCTGCGTCCGGCGTCTCGGGATTCGACAACCCGATGCCCGAGCCAGCGGCTGACGGACGCACCGGCCGTGTGCCGGCGGGCTGCGTGTTCTGGATGCACGCGGCCGATCGGACCTTCTCGACCGTCGCCGCCGATCACGCCAACTGTTCGGTTGGCTCGGTCACACACGGATTCCTCGCGCTCGGTGACGTACTGGAGAACGGCGACGTCGGCGCGTTGCTTGAGTCTGGCTGGGTCACGCCCGAGGCCGCGATGGGCATTCCGGTCGTCGAAGAGCAGCCTGAAGAGGTCGTCTACGGACCACTGGGCGAGTCGCCGACGGACCCGGACGTAGTGTTGCTGCGGATCACGGGTCGCCAACTGATGGTGCTGCACGACGCGTTCCCCTCGTTGCGGATTGAAGGCAAGCCACAGTGCCACATCATCGCCATCGCCAAGGCGGGAGAGATGGCCGCGTCGGTGGGTTGCCAGCTCTCGCGCGTGCGCACCCAGATGCCGAACGCCGAGATGACCTGCGCCATCCCCGCGGCTCAGTTGTCGGACCTGCTCGAGCGTCTCAGCCAGACCTCGGCTGCCGACCACGCGGTCGCGCAATACGCGGCCGACGACATGGCGCGGTTTGCCTGACGGAGCGCTTCCCGCTCCACGGGAGGCAGAAGGAGAGTGTGCGTCATGGCTGGTAAGTGGTTTGAAGAGTTGGAGCCGGGGCTCGTCATTCGTCACCAGCCGTCGCGCACCGTGACTGAAGCCGACAACCTGCTATTCACGGCGCTGACGCATAACGCCCAACCGCTTCATCTCGACGCCGAGTTCTCGGCTGGCACACAGCACGGCCAGCGCATCGTCAACAGCATCTTCACGTTGGGACTGGCCGTCGGACTCAGCGTCGCTGATACAACGCTCGGAACGACGCTGGGCAATCTCGGCTTCGACGAAACGACGTTCCCGCACCCGGTCTTTATCGGCGACACGATCACCTGCGAAACCGAAGTGATCGACCGACGTGAATCAAGAAGTAAGCCCGACCGTGGCGTGGTGACCTTCGAGCATCGAGGGATCAATCAGCGCGGTGAGCTGGTCGTCAAATGTCGCCGAGCGGGGATGATGCTCAAACGCCCCGCCGACTAGTCGGTCAGCTCCGCGCGAGCAGGGCAATCAGCAGCCCGACGATGGTCGCCGTTGCCACGCCGAGTGCGGTCAGCAGCGCCAGTTGCATCCGAGTGATGCGTTCGTTTATCTCTGCCCGCATGACCCTCATCTCTGCGATCAGCAGCTCGAATTTCTGGTCCGTCTCAATCCTCAGTGCGTGCTCGCGCATACCCTCGTCGACGACCTCGGCCAGCTCTTCCGCCGCTTCCGACGGTTGATCCATGTCCTTGACCAGGATGTTGTGGAACCGTAGTCGATTTAGCGCCATGCAAGTACTATACCAGTTCGCATGTTCTGGTAACTGGATGGACGGCCACGCAAGCTGCCGCCGGCTGGCAGCTATCAGGTGATACGATGAGCCGCGTCGGAGCGTGGCGCAGCTTGGTAGCGCACTTGACTGGGGGTCAAGAGGTCGCCGGTTCAAATCCGGCCGCTCCGACCATTCCGTTACCCTGCTGCGTGGCAGGTGTGTCATGAGACTTTCTCAACCCCGAATCGCTCCGATCTCCGACGAAGAGGCAACGGACGAGCAGCGCGAAGTACTCGCCGCGGCCGCGCTGGGTCGCTCGCCGTTGAACGTGCAACGTACAATCGCGCAATATCCCGAACTGGCGCGGGCTCGTCAGTCATTCACCCAGCACGTGATGCGAGACTCATCGCTCCCGCCGCGAGAGCGCGAGCTGCTCATCTTGCGTACCGGCTGGAATTGCCAGTCGGAGTACGAATTCGGTCAGCACACCCGCTTCGGCCGGTCGGTTGGACTGACTGATGATGAAATCCGCCGCGTCACGTTGGGTCCCGAAGCCGACGGTTGGGGCGACTTCGACGCCACCCTGCTGCGCGCTGCTGATGAACTGCACGCGGACGCATTCATCTCCGACGCGACATGGAATGCCCTCGCAGAGCGGTACTCAACGAAGCAGCTGATGGATGTTGTGTTCGCTGTTGGCCAGTATCACATCGTTTCGATGGCTCTGAACAGCTTTGGCGTGCAGTTCGAACCTGAGACGACCGAGCGCTTTCCCCAGTAACAACCCGAGGAGGATGACCATGACGACATCAACGACGCCCGCAACCGTGGTACTGGTGCATGGCGCTTGGCATGGTCCTTGGTGCTGGGACAAGGTCACGGCCGGCCTCGACGCTCGCGGCGTACCGAACCTCAACGTCGACCGTCGACGCGGCGACCCGTTACGCGGCGTGACCAACTCCGACGACAACGAAGCCATCGTCCGCGCCGCTCTCGACACAGTCGACGGCCCGGTCGTGCTGGTCGGACACTCCTTCGGCGGCGTCGCGATCACGACGGCTCCGCTCGGCAACGACAACGTCAAGCATCTCGTCTATCTGACGGCGATCATGCCTGATGTTGACGGCGCCATCCCGGACAACTTCGCCAACCCTGAGCTGGTCGGCGTCATCCAGGCCGACGAAGAAGGCTCGACCACCGTGCAGGCCGACATGATCCGGCCCATCTTCTACGGTCAATGCTCGGATGAAGATGTCGACCGCGCGATGGCGGAACTGGTCCGCGATGAAGCCGCGATCCCCTTCGCCGCCCCGCGCGAGGCCGCCTGGCGTTCGATCACGACTACCTACGTCGTCTGCACCGAAGACCGCGCGCTCCTGGCCGAAGGTCAGCGCGAACTCGCGCGCCGCGCGGACCGAGTCGTGGAGTGGGCGACTGACCATTCCCCGTTCTTCAGTCGCCCCGACCTGGTGATCGACCTGCTCGACCGCCTGGCCCGCGAGTACGCGGAGTAGCGACGAAGGCTTACTCGTCCAGCAGCCGATCGAGCAGTTTGGTCGGGCTGGCCGGGAGCGAGTTCATGCGGATGCCGGTCGCGTCGTAGATTGCATTGGCGATCGCCGCCAGCGGCGGCACGATCGGCACTTCGCCGACGCCTCGCACGCCGTAGGGGTGACTGGGGTTCGGCACCTCAACCAGAATCGTCTCGATCTCGGGCAGGTCGAGCGCTGTCGGCATCCGATAGTCGAGCAAGCTGGCGTTGGTCATTCGACCGTCGTTGGAGTAGACGTACTCCTCCGTCAGCGCCATGCCGGCGCCCTGCGCGACGCCGCCCTGCACCTGTCCTTCGACGTACGACGGATGAATCGCCGTGCCCACGTCCTGCACGGCGGAGTAGCGCAGCACATCGACCTTGCCTGTGTCGCGGTCGACCGCCACGTCGACGATGTGGCAGCCGTAGGCCGGTCCCGGCCGCGTCGGCAGGACATCGGCCCGCCCCTGGATCATGCCACCCGTGCCGGGCATTTGCCGACAGAGATCCCTGAAGCTGAACTGCTTGCCCTCCGGCCCGTGGGTGACGCCATCCTCGTAGCTGACCGTGTCGGGTTCGACGTCCCAAATTCGCGCCGCTCGCTCGATCATCTGCTGCTGAATGTCCAGCGCCGACTCGTGCACCGCGATACCCGTCGCATATGCGACCCGCGATCCGCCCGTCACATGGGTGAAGCCGATCGAGTCGGTATCGACCACCTGTGGTCGGACCAGCTCGTAATCGATCCCCATCGTTTCCGCGAATTGCATCGCCAGACCGGCTCGCTGACCGCCAATGTCCACCGATCCGACAGAGAGGTTGACAGTGCCATCGCTGTTGACAGCGGCATATGCCGATGACTCCATCCCGCCGTTGGTCCAGAAGCCCATCGCGACGCCGCGACCAAGCAGGCGACCATCTTCGTCGACGCCGATCTCGGAGCGATAGTGCGGCGAGTCCATCGCCGCCTGCATGGTCTCCTCCGCGCCGATTCGCGGCATCACGACACCATCGGCGCGGCGCGTTCCCTCGCGCGCCGCGTTCTGTGTCCGCAGCTCCATCGGGTCGCGCTCGAGCCGCTCGGCCAGCTGATCGATCAGCGACTCGACGGCAAAGGTCGCCTGTGGCGAGCCAGGTGCGCGATAGGCGTGCGCCTTCGGCTTGTTGGTGACGACATCGAGCGCATTGATGTACAGGTTGGGCACGTCGTAGCTGGACAGCATGCAGGTCGCGCCTGCGCCGACCGGCGAGCCGGGGAACGCGCCGGCCTCATAGGCGAGCGTCGCCTCGACCGCCGTGATTGTCCCGTCGTTCATCGCGCCCAGGCGGCAGCGTACGTACGTGGCGGAGGTCGGCCCGGTGCCAATCAACACCTCTTCGCGATTCATGTACATCCGCACCGGGCGACCAGTGAGTCTGGACATGATCGCCGCTGCCTGCTCCATGTATGGGCGCGTCTTGCCACCGAAGCCGCCGCCGATTTCCATCGGCACCACCTTGACGTTGGCCAGCGGAATCTGCAGCATCCGCGCCACGGTGTCGCGTACCGCGAACGGACCCTGCGACGACGTCCAGATCGTCAGCGTGCCGTCCGAGTTCCAATGCGCCGCTCCCGCCTGCGGCTCGATGTAACCCTGATGCGCGGCGGCGGTCTCGAACTCACCCTCGAGCACAATGTCCGCCGCCTCGAACGCCGCTGTCAGATCGCCCTGTTCGAACTCCAGTTGCGAGGCGACGTTACTGTCGCTCTCACCGCGCCCGTCGCCTGGTACGAAACGGGCGACCATTTCGACCGTCTTCATCCCCTCATGCAAGATCGGCGCGCCTTCCGCCATCGCATCCTGGACCGACAGCACCGGCGGCAGGACCTCGTACTCCACCTCGATCAACTCCAGCGCGTCCTCTGCGATGTGCGGATCGGTCGCGCAGATGGCAGCGACCGGATGTCCCTGGAAGAGCGCCTTCTCAGACGCGAAGGTCTGCTCCAGCATCCACTTGTATGGCGAGACCGACTCACCAAAATCAATCACCTCGTCGGCGGCGCCAGGCAAATGCTCGTGGGTAATCACGCATTTGACTCCCTCCAGCGCCTCCGCCCTGGACGCATCAATGCTGAGCAGCCTGGCATGCGCGTGCGGCGAACGAAGAATCCGCCCGTACAGCATCCCCGGCAGATTGATGTCCGCGCCGTACGCGGCGCGACCGGTGACCTTGTCAATTCCGTCCGGTCGAAGCGGCCGTGTCCCGACGACGTGATAGGCGGGCTTGGTCTCGGTAGTCATCTCCCGGCTCCTCTTCAGAATGGCTGCTCATCGTGAACAGGATATCGCTCGCTGCCCACTCATCATTACATCGTGACGCCATCCCGTAGTTTGCGAATGGTCAACGGTCGAAGTCAGGTGGCGACGTGTACGCGCCCCGCCGGCCATGGCTGGCAGGATGTGTAGCTCTGCCTGAGGTGGGACTTTGGCCAGCAAACCCAGCGGCTGCTCAACGCTGTTGACGGCGATCATCAATCCAGACCGTAACCGACCGTCCTCGACCAGCGACTTGTAGAAGCCCGGATAGCTCGTTTCCAGATCGTCGATCACCTCGCCGACCGTGCGTCCGCTGGCTGTCACGATCCGCTCGCCATCAGTGAGCGAGCGCATGCCGGTGGGGACGAAGACTATGACCTCGTCAGGCATACCGTTTGACGGATGACTGTATGCTTGTGCGCTAGAGCCTGAGACTGCCCTCAGCGACCACCGCAATCACTCCGTTGTCCTTCTCGACCCAGCAGGCGATGTTGCGTCGCTGGGGATCGTCCTCGTTCGCGCCCTGCAGGACGCCTTTGACCGAGACGGTCTCGTTTGGCCAGACGATATTGGCGAACTTAATCAGCAGCTTGCCGGAGGATTTCCAGGCCTCGCCGAAGCGCTGATCGAGCAACTCGCCGATCAGCGACATCGTCATCTTGCCGCCGACCACGACATCCGTGAAGCCCAGCTCCTCCGAGGCCTGCTTGTCGGTGTGATAGTTGCGGTCGCCATGGAAGAAGGAGCCGCACATTTCCAGAGAGATGGCGCGGACTAACGGCCCAAATGCTTCGCCCTCGGGCAATGCATATGTCTTCGCGCCTTCCTTTTTTGAGGGGTCGCGCAGGGTCACCTGGCCTTCGCTTTGGTAGAGCACGAATGACTGATGGTGGCGCTGCACAACCGCGACATCGCCCGCTTCGTCCCTGAGTACGGTTTCGGTCAGGATCACGCTGCGGTCGCGGCGCTCGTAGATGTCGAGCGACTTGGCTGAGGCTTCGTAGGACGCGCCCGGCTTGAGCGGCTGACGGAAATCCCACTCCTGGCGTAGCCAGAGGTTGCCGAAGTCGTTGGCATAGTGCATCCGCGTCGAGAGATCGGCGTTGGCGGCGACCATCGACGGCGCGCTTGCCAGATCGGTTGGGCGTTCCAGTTCCAGGCCTTCGTAGTAGTCGCTGAGCGCGGTGTCGTCGATCACGACCGTTGCAGTGCCCAGGTCGACGCCAGCCTGCGGCGCTTCGTATTTGGAGATTGCCATCCGAGAGTCCTCTCACCCTTGTAGGTACTTGTGGGTATTGGTTGATTTGGCTGGTCGGTTGAAGCTCGGTTCGATGATAGCGAGTGCGCGATCGTGACTAATCGGGCGCAGGTTGTTGCCAGTCAATCGCGGGAGTATCGAGCAGGATCCAGAGTGGTTGGTTGTGTTCGATGCTGCGCAGCGTGTTCAGCTGAGGCGGCAACTCTGTTGCGAACAGACGCCACTGCTGTCGATCCGCATCCCAGGCATAGGCGCGGAACGTCGCTCCGGCGAGGGAGGCGAATGCCGTGGTCACACGAGTGTCCGCGCCACGCCAGGTGACGAAGTTCCAGCCCTGTTTGAGTTGCACGGTTCGCACGGCGCGGTACTCAAATGCGTCGAGCGCGACGATCGGCCGCGATCCCGGTAAGCGCAGGGCGATGTCGGTCAGCCCTGCGAGCGCGGGCGGCGTCGTCACCGTCACGCATTCGCCCGACCAGAACATGACGCGAGCCTCGCGATTGCCGAACCATATCTGTGGAACCGCAGCATCGTCCGAGATCCGCGCGCCACAGATACGCACCGGCTCACCGCCCTCGATATAGCCGCTGAGCGGTGTGATACTCGTGATCGAGCCTGGCAATGGCTCACGGTGAACAGCGCTCTCGGAGGTGGCCCGTCCTTCCACTGTGTGCCCGATCACTGAGAACTCGGAGACCGTCCGACTAACGTTGACGTGTTGGAAACGGAATAGCCCGCCGATTACTGGCATCGAGCCGACATAATGGCGGCTGTCCTGTGGTCCGGCGTAGAGATGGACGATCGAGACGCCTTTCGCTCGGCCACTGATACTCACGCTCGCCGCGGCCCATTCCACGAGGTCAATCGTCGGCGCTGCAAACTCGGACGTGATGTTGTCCCGGTTGCGTTGCATCATGTTGCCCCATACCTGCCGACTTCCGGCGCGCTCACCATCGACTGGCATAATCTCCACGCCGCTGAGATTGTTGCGCAAGAGGTTCGCTTCGCTCAGATGCACGCCCTCGCTGTCGGACGTAACCAGAGTGGGTGAGCTGACCGCTCGCAGCGAGATCGAGCTGGTGGCGCCCGCCTCGAAATCGACTCGTTGATCAAGCGGCACACCGTTGACGGCGAAGCGGAGCTCGGCGCCCGGACCAGTCGCTGTGACGTTGAAGCTCGCGGCCTGATCAACCATTACCGACGCTGCGAGTCGACGGTCGAGGTAGAGGTCAACCGTCGTGCCCGCCGCGGCGGGCAGTCCGTCGACGCTGACCGTGCCGCTGATCGAATGGCTCAGCCCGGCCCGAGGCTGCAGCGGTGGCGAATCGAGCCGGCCGATCGGAATCGGCAGGTCGCTGGCCGGCGAGAGCGTCGGCGGCTCGATCGTGGGGCCGATCAGCACATCGCCAGCGGCGGGATGGATCATGACGCCCGCGCCGCGATTCGACTCAATCGTGCTGGCCGAAATCGACGCTGAGCCACCATCGCCGATCTCGATTCCGTGCGATCGTCCGTTTGCGACCGTCGCGCCCTCGATGGTTGCGTTCGCGCCATTGACCCGAATGCCAGTGATATTGCCGTTGGTGGTTACCCCGATCAGGCGGCTCTGATCACCGGTGAGCAGAATGCCGACTTCCTGCGCTTCGTTGACGGAGAGTCCCCAGAGCTCCGCTCTGGCTCCCAGTTCCAGACCGACGTCGACTGCGGAAGCGTCAATTGCCCAGCCAGTTCCGTCAATGATCATGTCCGCAGGCACAATCGGAAGCGCTGACCTCAGCCTGATCGTGCGATCCTCCTGGGTGTTCTGGAACAGGAGCATCCGCGCTCCACTGTTGATCGCTTCCCGGAATGTCCCTGGACCGCTGTCAGCAGCGGAATTGATCACGGCGACCCGGCTGATCGCGGTCTGGATGGCGGCGTCGGCGTCAATCAGTCCTGCGCCAGAGGCCAGATCGGGGCCGTCGGGCGGGATGTCCCGAGCGGTGTCAGTCAGGATGTCTCGGATCAGACGTCGCTCCAGCAGCGGGCTACCGCCGTCGCCGGCGAGCAATGCCGGCTGCGCCTGCAAGAGCAACGCCGCCACTCCCGCCACATGCGGCGCAGCCGCCGAGGAGCCTGAGAATCGTGGACCAAAACGCGTCGTGTCCGAGACCGTTACTCGGTCGACCGCGCTGATCTCCGGCTTGAACGCGCCGTTGGCGGTCGGTCCACGGCTTGAGTAGGGAGCGACTGCCTGTTCTCCCACATTGACCGCGCCAACCGTCAGCGCGCCCTCGGCGTCGGATTGCGCCAGGATGCTGCCGGCCGTCGTGCGATAGTGGAGCCGAATCTGGGCGCCTTCCGCGTGGAACGCGAACAGATCAAACTCGACCGGCTCGGCGTCGTCATTGTGATTCTGAATCACGACAAACAGCTCTGTCGCTTTGCCCTGATGAACGTACTCAAGATGCTCACGCGGATTATGACTGTCCAGTCCCACGCCCTGCGTGTCCTCGCTTGCAGCGAGGATCGAGCCACTTTCAGATATCAGATACAGGTTGTAGTCGTTGTACGAGCGTCCCCACGGATCGTCCCAGAACAGGGCCAGGCGAATCTGATCCTCAGGCTCGACCGCGAAACTGTTGCCGACGCCGTACAACGTGCCCGTGTCGGTGGCGCCGAATTGATGCACCGCGCCCGGCGATAGCAGTCCAACCCTCGAACCATCCGGACCCGCCCGCCATGCGCCTGCCCAATGCGACTCAGCCCAGTTCCCGGCTGCAGTCACATACAGCCTGAGCGGCCAGGTTGGGTGTTGCAGCGCTGTGGTCGTATTGACAGATACGTCGCTGCGTTGATTAGCGGGAAATGCGTACGATATGTCGTCGATGATGATGTCAACCCGCTGAGCGAAGTAGTTCACCGCGGTGATGTGGTCGAGGTCGGTCAGCACGGCGGCGAACGAGATCGAGGCGCCGGGCGCGAGATCGTGGATGATCTCGATCATCGCCGTCCCCTCCTGGCCACGGTTGAGATCGCCCGCGCCAAACGCGCGGGCTTCGACCAGTTTGGGCGCTTCGCTGGCGAGCTGAGCCTGCTGCAATCCCACGATGCCGTCGGAGATCACCGCCACTCGGACGTCGGAGCCGTCGACGTTGAACGTCGCGCGCGCAGTGGCTGCGTTCAGCGCCTCGTCGCCTTCGGTTATCGCCGCGCCGGCGGCAAAGCGCGCGTATTGCGGACGCTGAACCGATGTCACACCGTCGAGCGTGCGGAGTTCGTCCAGTCGATCTGCAGGGAGCCAGCCCTGCCAGCGGCCAAGTGCGGGCGCCGCCAGCTCAATCTCGAACCCCACATCGGTCAACCGTTGCGCGACGGCGGGATCAGGCGCAGCGAAGCGCACGTCCAGGTGCAGGCGTGGCGCGGCTGACTGAGCCGACGGCGTGGCCACGATCGTCAAGGTCGTGAGCACGAGCGACAGGATCAGAATGGCTCTACGCATTGCCTGAGATTACTCGAGAGTCCGCACCCATTACCTGCTGAAATCGTTTAACGTCACGCGCCGCGTCATGCGCAGGCATGACCGTTGCCGTGTGCTCGGGGTAATCGTCAGACCGGAAGTGGCGGATACACTCGATATCGTGATCAAGTCCCTGAGCCTGAGGAACGGGTTTGCCTGGTGGTTGCCGATCTTCACGGCGGCTGCAGCGACGCTGATCGCTGTGGCGATTTCACAATCGTCGGCGGTTGCCTGGGACGCCGCCGTGCGCCTGTGGGCGAAAGAAGGACGAACCGCCTCCGAGTACGCGGAGCTGCTCCTCGATCCCTCCGTGCAGGAGGAGGCCACAGGACGCCTGATGGCGAGCGAAGACGGCCCGCCGATACTGGAGAGCGTCACGGTTGAATTGACTGACACGCTGATTCGACTGACCGTGCGCTCATCAGGCCAGGCGGATGCCGAGAGCCTGGCCATAGAGTTGGCATACGCCGCAGTGCACGAATCGATCCGCAGATACGGCGATGAGGCTGGCCTCGATCTGCTCGGACTGGTCTATCCGGGCGCGCGCAAAGTCGCCCCGTCGACCGAGTGGACGGCGGCCTGGGCCTCTGTAATCGGCCTGTCTGGCGGCCTGGCGCTCGCCTGCGCGCTGGCCAGACGTGCGACGAGTGCTCGCTCGGCCCTGGGCAGATTGGGCCGAATTGGTTTCAAACCGATCGCAGTGATCACGGCTGAAGCGGAGCGGGCCGCCAATCAGCCCACGGCGGCGCCATCGCCGGCGTCCGTCGTCGCCGTGGCGTCGCGTGAGGCTGCCGCAGAAGACGCGGCCATGCTGGGCAACGTGGCCAACACGCTTGAGCCACGTTCAGGAGTCATTGCGCTGGTTCCTCTGGATCACTCCTCCAGCGTGACCGCCACACTCTTCCAGACGGCGCGAACGCTGGCTTATCGAGGCAGGTCGGTGATTTGGCTCGATGGACGTCGCCCGGCGTTTGAGATCGCGTATGGCGCGCCGCCGGGGTGGTTGCTCGGTACACACTGGTCGCCGGTCGAACGCTGGGAGCTAATCCTACGTAGCGCCGTCCGCGCCCTCGAGACTGGTCGACCAAATGGCTGCGCGCTCCTACTCACCGACACGCTCTCGGAGCAGACCGCGATCAACCTCGCCCGGGCATCAGCAGGCGTCCTCCTGATGGTCAGGGCGGATGTCACCGACGATCAGCTGGCGTACGCGCAGCGGCTGCTCGGCCACGCTCCGCTACTGGGCGTCGTACTGACGCAGGCGCAAGCGACCGATCTCCGAGACTTCGAACTGGCATTGATGTCCGAATAACGATGTCCGACTAGCGTGATCACGGAAGCGCCGTAGCGCAGATCCGATTCGAGAGGCTTGCCGATGCACTTCGAACTGCCCGCCGACTTGGCCGACCTCCAGTCGAAACTGCTGGCCTTCGTCGCGGAAGCGATTGATCCGATTACCGCCCGCGCCGATTCTGAATCTCCTCCGGCTGAGCTGCGACGCGAGATCGCTCGTCGCTCCGAGTCTGCAGGGTTCTATCAACTGTCGGTACCGGAGTCGGATGGCGGATTGGGCGGCGGCCCAAGAGTGCTCACGGCAGCGCGAGAGGCGCTGGCGCTCAGCGGGAACCCGCTGGCCGCTCGCGCGCTTGGCTCGGGCCCTGGCATCATGCGGCTCGCGGACAACGATGCACAGCGCGAGGAATTGTATGTCCCGGCGCTGCGCGGCGAACGCACCGCGGCGTTCGCATTCACCGAAGCGCTGCGCCCCGACGGTCGCCGAGAGCCTACTCAGGCGGTACGCTCAACGCTCTCTGACGGGTCGGACGGCTTCCTCGTCAGCGGGGCCAAGGGATTCGTGACCGGCGGCGCATCTTCGGACTGGTTGGTCGTCGTCGCCAATGTCCCCGATGAAGGCACGGCACTGCTGGTCATTGACCGAGACGCTGACGGCGTCACACAGGGTAAGCTGGGCGCCTCAATCGACGGCAGCACGCATTCGCCCTTCTACTTCGAGTCGGTCGCTGTCCCGGAAGCGAGATTGCTGGGCTCGGTCGGCGACGGCTTGCCACGCGCGATGCAGAACATCGACCGGATGCGACTGGGCGTCGCCGCCGACTGCGTTGGCTGGTCTCGGTGGGTGACTCGGACGACGCTCGAGCGAATCGAGGGTCCTCACCGCAGTGGCCAGCCGCTGGCGGAGCAACAGCAGGTACAGGCGATCTTCGCCGATATGGTCGCTGACACGTTTTCAGCCAGGACGGCGCTCTATCGCGCTGCCGAGGCGCGCGAAGCCGATGAGCCTACGGCCGGCACCCAGGTCACAGCGGCCAAGTGGCTTGCTTCGGAGTGCCTGCACCGCACCGTCGACCGAGCCATCCAG
>RKRS01000128.1 GCA_007571275.1 Dehalococcoidia bacterium | reverse complement strand
CTCCTCCAAGTGAGGGAGATGTGAAAACGCGACGCTTCCCCAGCAATAGGCCCAAAGCTCCCCCGCTGGGGGAGCTGTCGCGTAGCGACTGAGGGGGCTTATCGTCCCTAGCAACGAGAAGGTCATGCGTCGGGGGCAAGCGAACGGAGGGAGCCTAGTCCTCGAACGTCATCCGCGTGCGGGGACGCACTGCGCCGTACTTGCGCAGATCGGCGATGGTCACGATTCGCCCGGTCCAGTCCGGCCCCTGCGCGACCATCCAGAGGCAGGCATCGGACATGATGATCGGATCTTCGAAGTCCATCTGCTTGGCCTGCTCGCCCAGTGTGAAGGCATAGCCTTCGCTCCAGACCGAAAGCTCGAGGCGCAGGCAATTGACCGACACGCCAGTTCCTTTCAGGTCACTGGCCAGCGATTCCGACATCGCCTCCAGTGCACGCTTGGTCGTTGTGTAGCTAGCGCGGCCAAAGTCAGGGCTAACCGCTGCGCCTGAGCCGATATTGATGACCGCCCCGCCGTCGGCCTCCGCCATCCTGGGCGCAACGGCGTGGGTCAGATAGAAGGGCGCGTTGACGTTGATCTCAACCGCCAGTCCCCAACGGTGACGCGGCGATTCCAAGGCCTTGCCCGGTGGCGCGATGGCGGCGTTGTTGATCAGTACATCGATCTGGCCGAAGCGGTCATACGTCTCCGCGACGGCTCGGTCCAGATCATCCACGTTGGCCAGATTGGCGCCGATCGCGAGGCATTCCTGCCCTGCTTCCGCGACCAGCCGGGCGGTCTCATCCACCGTGCCGGGCAGCTTGGTTGGGCTATCGGCGGTCGAACGGGCGACGGCGGCGATATCGTAGCCAGCCAACGCGAAGTCGTGGGCCAGCTGCTTGCCGATCCCGCGGCTGGCTCCGGTAATGAACGCGACCTTGTCCATCTTGGTGCTCCTTGCAACTAGCGCCTCCCCCTCTGGGGGGGGGCGCCACGGTGTGACCAGAGGGGGACATCCTCAGTCGAGCGTGTGCGCCATGGCGTGGGAGCCCCCTCAGCCGCTTCGCGGCAGCTCCCCCAGAGGGGGAGCGTTTCAGGACAGCTCTCCCTTGTGGTGAGCGCTTCTTCTGTGCGGATTCCAGAATAGCTTCCCTATAGACTTCCGCTGGAGGAGGCGGGACGATGCCCCATCACGTCAAGAGTCAGGCGCTCTCACATCTGCGTATCTGCGATTTCACCGGTCAGCTGGCCGGCGCCGGCGCGACCAAGTTCATGGCCGCATTCGGCGCTGAGGTGATCCGCATTGAGGATCCATCCAATCACGGACGCTGGGACATCCTGCGAGGGATGCCGCCCTATGTCGACGATCGGCGCGGGCCCGAGCTGGGCGGTCCCTTCAACAACCACAACGTGGGCAAGCTGGGGATCACACTGAACATCAAGACTGAGAAGGGCCGTGAGCTGTTCGAGCGTCTGGTCGCGATCTCCGACTGCGTGACCGAGAACTTTTCCTCGGGCGTGATGCGTTCCTGGGGCTACGACTACGAGCGACTCAAGGAGATCAAAGAAGACATCATCTACATCTCCAACTGCGGCTTCGGGCACTCGGGGCCCTATGAGAAATTCAAGACGTGGGGACCGATCGTGCAGGCCACCAGCGGTCTGACCATGTCCTCAGCGATCCCCGATCAAGCGCCGGCTGGCTGGGGCTATTCCTACATGGATCACACGGGCGCGTACTTCATGGCCATGGCGATCATGCTGGCGATTCACCACCGCAACCGCACCGGCGAGGGGCAGTATGTGGACGTCGCGGCGACTGAGGCGGCGCTGACACTGAATGGGCCGGTACTGCTGGACTACACGGTCAATGGGCGACCGCTGCGTCGCGACGGGTACCCGGACGCCAACCACTCACTGCACCCGGCGATGGCCCCGCACAACATCTATGCGGCGAAGCCGATTCCCGGCAGTTTCGACGAAGCCTGGATCGCGATTGCCTGTCGTAACGACGAGGATTGGCACGCCATGCGCGACCTGCTGATCGCTGACGGCTGCGACTGGGCCTCGAATGACGATCTTGGGCAGCTGGCCGGCCGACTGGCGGCAGAGGACGAGTTGGACGCGAAGATTGGCAAGTGGTGCCTGCGCCGCGATCCGTTCCAGTCAACGGAGATGCTGCGTGCGGTCGGCGTACCAGCCAATCCGGTACAGACTCCTGAGCAGCGGATTGACCAGGATCCGAACTCGGCCGAGGCCGGGCTCTGGCCGACGATTCGGCAGACGGAAATGGGTCGCGTCCGCGTCGATGGCATCCCGCTGCATATGTCCAGAACCGACTGGTCGATGACGCGCGGCGCGGCCGTCCTGGGCGAAGACAACGACTACGTCTACGGAGAGCTACTGGGGCTGAGCCCGGACGAGATCGCGGGACTCTACGAAGAGGGAGTGCTCTGATGACGACCAACTCCGGTCCAACCGCGTTGAGGGCGCTCGATGATCTACGCGTACTCGAAATCGGTGACGAGCGCGGCTCCTGGTGCGGCAAGCTGATGGCCGACATGGGCGCCGATGTGATCAAGATCGAACCGCCCGCCGGCGATCCCTCGCGACAGTACGAACCATTCGTCGACGATCAACCACATCACGAGCGTTCACTGTTCTTCTGGTACTACAACACCTCCAAGCGCAGCATCGTGCTGGACGTTGGCGACGCCGCAAATACGGAGGCGTTTGTCAAACTGGTGCGCTCGGCTGATGTCGTGATCGACACCGATACCTACAAACCGGTCGAACGGCTGGGGCTCGATTTCGATCAATTGATGTCGGACAATCCTGGTCTGATCTGGTGCACGATCACGAACTTCGGCAGTGGATCGGCGCGCTCCGATGAACCGCACACCGACATCACGCTCGCCGCCAACGGCGGCTTCGCCTGGATGAATGGCTACGACGATCATTCGCTGCCGCCCGTGCGCGGCGGCGGCCAGCAGGCGTATCACACCGGCTCGAACTATGCATTCATGTCGATCCTGACGGCGCTGTTGCATCGTGATGTCACGGGGATGGGCCAACACATCGACGTGAATATCAACGCGTCGGTCAACGTAACGACTGAAGCCGGTTCGTATTCGTGGCTGGTCGCGCACGCGACCGTACAGCGTCAGACGGGTCGACACGCCGGGGTCGCGCCATCAATGCCGTCGCAGATCCAATGCGCCGATGGCCGCTACGTCAACACGGGCATCCCGCCACGGCGGCCACGCGAGTTTGGTCTGTGTTACCAGTGGTTGGAGGAAGAGGGTCTGCTGGACGAACTGCCCGAGGCGGCGCTGCTGCTGGTCGGCGCGGAGCTCGAGAGCTTCTCGCTGGCTGATGTCTTCAGCGGCAACAACGAGGAGCTACTGGCGATCTTCGGCGCTGGTCGAGAGGCGTTCGATCTACTCGCCTCAAAGCTCACGGCCTACGAGTTCTTCACCAAGGCGCAGAACTTCGGCTTCCAGGTTGGCGTGATCCACAGCCCGGAGGAAGCGCTGGAGGACCCACACTTCGTCGACCGCGGGATGCAGGTCAGGGTGGAGCACCCGGAGATTGGTCGGGAAGTGGTCTATCCCGGCGCGCCGTATCAGCTGACCAAGGGCAGCTGGGGTATTACCAGACGACCACCATTGCTCGGCGAGCACACTGACGAGGTGCTGTCGGAGTTGGGCTGAACAGCAGTCCAACCGTCAATCAGCGACGTAGATGCGGTAGATGCGTCGCGCTGCATCTCTAAACTCGCTTCCCCCGCTGGGGGAAGCTGTCGCGGAGCGACTGAAGGGGGCAGCCGCTAGAAGAGGGAGCGACGAGTAGTTGGCTTGCGGTAGCTCCTCTAGCAAGTGAGCAAGATCACGGAGCTAATGCTGCGACAGCCACTCGGCGACGACGGTTTGCGCCTGAGGATTAACAATCAATCCATGGCCTACGCCCGCCAGCGTGACCAGCTCCGAGTCGGGCATCGCTTGCTTCAGGGCATGGCCGAAGGCGATCGGCACGGTCGTATCACTGTTGCCATGCACGATGAGCGCCGGGCACTCGATCCGCTCCAGTTCGTCGCTCAGATCAATCCCGCGCTGGGCCGCCATATTGCGCATCACGCCCGCGGCCAG
>RKRS01000274.1 GCA_007571275.1 Dehalococcoidia bacterium | reverse complement strand
GGCGAGATGCACCGCGTTGCGCACGCGCGGGTCGGTGTAGGGCTCTACCTCGCAATGGATGTGCGTCGCCATACCGTAGGTGACGGGATTGGGTACCGCAGTGATCGCGTCCTCACCGAGCTCCTGAGCGGCGTTCTCGAGATCGACCAGGTTGCCGTACCACTGGTAGTTCAGGAAGTCGGTCTGCCCATCGACGAAGGCGGCAACCAGTAACGTCGCGTCGGGAAGAGCGAGACCCCTGTAGCCATCGAAGTAGGGCTGCCCCTCCTTGTAGTAGTTGGGGTGGCGGGCAAGGTTCAACTCAACCTCGGGTTCGCGCGAGACGCCCATCATCGCGCCGGTACCGATCTGCGCGTCGAAGTCGGTCGAGAGTGCGCCGTCGCCGAACGCGTCAACAGCGTCGCGCGAGACGATCAGCATGTTGTCTTCGGCGATGGCGGTCAGGATCGGCGAGAACACTTCGCCGGACTGCACATGCATGGTGAATTCGTCGGTCGCTTCAAACTTGTCGATCAGGGCGAAGCGATCCTTGAAGACGAACTCAGGGTTGTCGAAGCCGAAACGTTCGAGCCCGAAGACGGCGTCTTCAGCTGTGAATTGACGACCCTCCAGCGGTGGCTTGTCGTGCCAGTAAACATTGGGCTTGATCGTGTAGACGAAGTTGAGCTCGTCGATGACCTCCGGCAGGTCGGCCATGCCGTCGGTGATGACGAAGCCCTCGTCGAGATAGTTGAGCCAGTCATAGATTTGGTGGACGCCAGCGTAGGTGCCGCCATGGATCGCAATAGCCGGGTCGAAGATGCCGCCATCCGACATCACAATGCGGACAATACCGCCTTGCTTGGGCTCACCCTCGGCGGCGGCTTGGGCGACAGCAGCCTGCTGTTCCTCCTGCTCCTCCGCGTCGGCGGTCTGGGCCTGTTGCTGCGTTGCTTGCTGGTCAGCTTGCTGCTCTGGTTGAGGTTGCGCTTGCGTAACTGCTTGCTGCCCATCGTCATCGTCATCCCCACAGCCGACAAGCGCCAAACCGGCAGCGCCGACACCGGCGCGAGCGCTCGCCTTCAGGAGGCCGCGCCGGGACATCCGGTTTCGACGCATTCGAGTCCAATAGTTTCGCTCCGCCATAGTATTCCCTTCCGCAAAAGCTCCGCCTCTGGTAGAAAGCGGAGCTTTTGCAATGATTGTGCGTAGTATGACGACCCAAGCGTATGTTTGCAAACAAGAGGCCAGGGAGGTGTCCAGGATGGCCCGTCCTCGATGTACCATCGGCGCATGACGACTCGGACCACCTACCACACCAACACCGCCAACGAGTTTCTGGTCAAGGCTCACGGCTATCTCGCCGACGGCGACCTGCTGCAGGCCTCAGAGAAGGGCTGGGGCGCGACGGCGCGCATGGTCAAAGCCGTCGCCGAGACGCGCGGCTGGCGACACAGTTCACACGGCGACCTGTACCGCATCGTCGAGCGCGTCGCAGAAGAGCTCGGCGATACGCGGGTGAGCATCCTCTTCCGCTCGGCCAACGCGCTGCACCAGAACTTCTATGAGGGCTACATGCCTGAGCCCGCGGTCGCCAACGGCCTGAGCGATGTCGATGAAATCACCGCTCTCCTGGCCACGCTGATCGCTGAGTCCGCCTCCTAACGTGGCCGTCCGATCTATGATCAGGCGATGACAACCCGAACCGACTACCACACCAACACCACCGACGAGTTTCTGGTCAAGGCTCACGGCTATCTCGCCGATGGCGACCTGCTGCAGGCGTCCGAAAAGGGCTGGGGCGCAGCGGCGCAGATGGTTCAGGCCGTCGCCGAAAGCCATGGTTGGCGGCATCAAACGCACCGCGATCTTTTCCCGACACTCAACCGTCTCGCCGAGGGCCGGGCGAACGAGGAGCTACACCGCCTCTTTCACTCCGCGAATGCGCTCCACCAAAACTTCTGCGAAGGATTGATGCCGCCAGAAGCGGTGGAGGCGGGGCTGGGCGCCGTTGAGCAACTCGTGGACAGGCTCAGGTCTTACCTGCCATGACTCCGCCTAGATCGTCCGGCTGTCGTCGAACCAGCACTGGTTCATGACCTGGTTGGTCGGCGTGATGCCAGGCGTCGGGTAGTAGCCCTGCAGCCAGGGTCGATGGCCAATGGTCGCCTGACTCCAGTGCCACCAGAGCCGCGGGGCATGCTGTTCAAGCAGGATTGTCTGGATCTCGTCGTAGATCGCCTTGCGGTCTTCGACACCGAAGGTCGTGCGTCCCTTGACCAACATCTCGTCGATAGTGGGATCCGAGAAGTTACCGTAGTTCTGGCCGCCGTCGGTGTGCAGGTCGTTGTAGAGCAGGTCGGGGTCGGCAGCGGCCTGCTGGCCCAACGTGATCATCGAGAACTCGCGGTTCTGACGAGCGGCCAGGGAGTCATTGGTGGTCAACTCAAGAATCTCGACCTCGTAGCCAACATCGCGGAAGTTCTGCTGCAGCACCTGGCCCTGGTCGGAGGCCCAGTCCCAGACCTCCATCGGCGGCACGGTCGACGGATCGTAGCCGCTGGCCTCGAGCAACTTGCGGCCTTCGGCCAGATCAGCCTCGCGCTCGTCGGCGGAGCGGTAGCCGGGCAGCTGGGACAGTTTGTCGACGCCCCAGCCATACGGAGCGATCGTCTCGGCCACCGGCCCGCCAATCGTGCCAGCGCCAAGCGTGGTTGCGATGATCCCAGGTCGGTCGACGGCGTGGTGCAGCGCCAGCCGCACGCGCGGATCAGTGTAGGGTTCAACTTCGCAGTGGACGTGGGTCGCCAGACCGAACGCGACCGGGTTGGGCACAACGACGACCGAGTCCTCGCCGGTCTCGGAGATGACGGTTTCGATCTCCTGGAGCTCGCCATACCACTGCAGCCAGACGAAGTCGAGCTTGCCAGCGACGTATTGCGCGATCCGGTTCGCGTTGTCGAGGCCCCAGATGAGGTTGTAGCCGTCGAAATAGGGCAGACTCCCACCCTCGGGAGCTGGACGGTAGTAGTTAGGGTTGCGCTTGAGCACCGTCTCGACATCGGGTTCGCGTGATTCCAGCATCATCGAGCCGGTACCGACGACGAGGTCCGGATTACTGGAGACTTCGGCGTCGCCGTACTGGTCGACGATGTCGCGCGCGACCATCAATGCGCCGGTCTCGGCCATTGCCACCAGCAGCGGAGCGAATGGCTCGGCAGCCTTGACGTGCATGGTGAGCTCATCCACAGCCTCGAAACTGTCGACCAGCGCGTAGCGATCTCGATAGACAAACTCGGGGTTGTCCCAGCTGAAGCGCTCGTAGCCGAACACGGCGTCCTCGGCCGTGAACTGGCGTCCGTTCAGCGGTGGCAGATCCTGCCAGTAGACATTGGGCTTGATCTGGTACACGAAATTGAGCTCGTCGACAATCTCGGGGAGTTCGCCCATCGCGTCGGTGATCTCGTTGCCGGCGCCGAGGTAGTTGATGAAGTCAAAGCACTGGAAGATGGAGGCGTCGGTGCCGCCATGGATAGTCGCGGCGGGATCAAACAGTCCACCGTCATCACCGGCGATCTGCACCATGCCGCCGTGTTTGGATATCGCAGCCTGTTGCTGTGCCTGCGCTGTGGCCGCCTGTCGTTCCTGTTGCTCGTCAGCCGTGGCGGTCTGTTGCTGTTGTTGATCCGCTTGCCGTTCGGCCTGCTGCCCAGCCTGATCTTGAGGTTGTTCGACTTGGGCGGCCGCCGACTGATCGTCGTCATCGCCACAGCCGACCAGGGCCAGTCCGGCCGCGCCGACGCCAGCGCGGGCGCTGGCAGTGAGCAGTGAACGTCGAGACATCCGATTTCGGCGCATGCGGGTCCAATAGTTTCGCTCAGCCATCATCATCTCTTTCCTGTATGCCGTTGGCCTGCTAAATACAACAGCCTGCGGAGGCAGTTTCGTAGGCAGTATGACCGATCAGGGAACGGGGCGGCAAGCGCAGCAATGACCGCGAGCGGCCGCACCACAAGGCGACTGAGTGGCCGCGCCGCCAGGCGGTCATCGATCTAGGGCGAGGCGACCTTGCTGAACTGTTTCGACGGGAGCGTGCCCAGAACCGGGGCCCAGCCGGGCTCGGGATGCGGCGGGTGAGTGGCCAGCCAGTCTTCGTCGATCGAG
>RKRS01000037.1 GCA_007571275.1 Dehalococcoidia bacterium | reverse complement strand
GAGTTCCTGCTCTGGGCGGCGCTGATGAATCAGGCGGCCGGCGATGACCAGGCCGCGGCTGACTTGGCCACAGAGGTGATCGAGATCGATCCAGTGAGTTACTACGGGTTGCGCGCGGCCGAAATCCTGGAATTGGCTCCACCGACCTTGCTTGACATCCCGATTGCTGACTGGTTGACGCGACTCACTGGCGGGTCGCGACCGTCACACGACGCGCTTGAACGCTCGCTCGAGTGGCGGTCAGCGCGTGATCTGCGCCTGGGTGGGTTTGACGCCGCTGCGGACCGCATGCTGGCAGCCTGGGCCGATACATTCAGTACCGATCCTTGGGCGCTGGTTGATGCAGCGCAATTGCTTGCTGCGCACGGCGAGTACAGCGCATCGGCGCGCGTCGCCTCGCGGGTCATCGCCCTGTTTGGGCTGAACTGGACTGAGGCGCCGGCCGAGCTGCTGGACTTGATCTATCCACAGCCGTGGCCGGACGTGATGGCGTTGCACACCGCAGCTGAGGGCGTCGAGCCGTCACTGCTCTGGTCGCTGATCAGGCGTGAGAGCTTCTATGCCGCCGATGCCGAGGGTCTGGCCGGGGAGGTGGGATTGACACAGGTGATTCCACTCACCGGCTCGGACATTGCGGCCGCGCTTGGGATTGAGTACGAGCACGCCGACCTGGCTCGCCCTGAATTGGCGATGCGGTTCGGCGTCTGGTACCTGGCGCGTCAGTTGGAAGGTTTCTCGAATGAGCCGGTCATGGCGCTGGCCGCGTACAACGCTGGTCCTGGCAACGCGGCGCGGTGGGAAGCGGAGGCTGTCGTTGCCGGAGTGGATGGATTTCTGTCGGCGCTCGACTTCCCATCAACTAGAATATATGTTCAGTATGTGATTGAGTCGTGGGCGGCATACCAGGCGCTGGAACGGTATGGGCAAGGGCAATAGCGATTCTCGGCGCAGTCCAGGCAACCCCGGCTGACCAGGATGCTGACGTATACTGGATCGTACTTGTCCTACATTCTTCGTCGATCGGGCTTGTGTGTCCCGTGATGTGGTGAGGGATTTGATGCCGAAACGCACGTATCAACCGAAGCGAATTCCGCGCAAGCGAGAACATGGATTCCTCAAGCGAATGTCCAGCCGGGGCGGGCGCGCGGTGCTGAAGCGACGTCGAGCCCGAGGCCGGCGACGATTGACGGTCGTCTGAACGACAGCAGCAGCGTCTTGCCTCCTCTGGCTGTGGCCGCCGAGCTGCATGTGCTGCACGTATTGCGTTGCCGAACGATGTCTCACGATGCATGTTGACCAACGCCTGCGGCGTAAGTCGGACTTCGACGCCGTATTTCGTGACGGCGTGCGAGTGGCGAGTGGCACGCTGGCCTTGCGCGCCCGGAGCAGGCAGGCGTCGGAGTGCCCGTGTCGGTTCGGATTTGCCGTGAGTTCCCGTCTGGGTGGAGCGGTGACGCGCAATCGGATTCGCCGCCGACTTCGTGAGTCGGCGCGAGGATTGAATGCAAACGGAGCCTGTCAGGGCCTGGATGTGGTCGTGATCGCCCGGCAGGGCGCGAGCGAAGCGGATTTCGGTGAGCTGGACGCCACCTTGAGAGGTTTGGTTCGACGATCGTTGCAGCGGCTCAATTCCGATAGCGGTGCGTCTTGAGCCGGTCAGGCGCCGGTTCGATCGGGCAGCAGGCTGATCGACTGTTGACCCTGCTGCTGCGCGGCTACCAGCAGGCGTTGTCGCCGCTGTTCGCGGCCATGGGTTCTCAGTGCAGATTCGAACCGTCGTGTTCCCAGTACATGATCAACGCCGTGCAATCGCGCGGAGCGGTTGTCGGCGTTGGTCTCGGACTATGGCGGCTGGCCCGATGCAATCCATTCAATCGAGGCGGGTATGACCCCGTGCCGAACAGCCGTGGCGCGATGCAGGATCAGGATGTTTCACGTGAAACAATTTGATCTTGCGCAATTCACTCGCCGAGTCAATATCCGCTCTGTCTTGCTGATCTTCGCGGTATTGCTTGCGGTTCCGGTGATCGCGGCCTGCGATGTCGCAGACCAGCCGGACGGTTGGGCGGCTCCCACGTTGGACCCGGTCGAGCCCGAGACGCGGTTGATTGCCCCAACGGGTGAGGATCAGGTGGTCGCGCTCCAGCTACTGGATGGCAACCTGGGCTCGCTGGTGTGGGCGTTCCCGGATGATGACGGCAACTTTCCTGGCCTTGATGGCGAGATCGAGCCTGTCGCGTTCTATTCCGACCCGGTCTGGGTGGAGTCAACCGACGAGTGGTTGCTGGCTGGCTATTCTGACGGCGTCCTCTATGCCGTACAGCGCGATGGCGAGTCGGCCCGCGTGGTGTTCGACAGTGAGGCCCGGTTCGTTGCCGATTTGGTCGTCGATGGCACACGTGTGTATCTGGCCGATACTGCCTATCGGGTCTACGCCGTTGACATCGAGCAGCCGGGCGCTGCTGTGTGGGAATGGCAGGGCGACTCTGAGCTGCAAATCTGGAGTGGTCTGGCGCTCGTCGAGACGGAGCTGGGCCGTTTGCTGATCGCGGCCGGGCTGGACGGTCGCGTGACGGCGATCCAGGTTGAGGGAGAAGCAGCCGGCACTCCAGCCTGGCGGATTGAGTTTGAGAGCGGAATCGCCGGCGCGACTACGTCGGCTGGCGACCTCGTCTACGTCGGCGGCCTCGACCGCACGTTGTACGCGCTCAATGCGGCGACCGGCGAGCAGGTATGGACGGCGCAGGCGTCGCACTGGCTCTGGGGAACGCCACTGATCCACGGCGGAGTGATCTACACCACCGATCTCCGCGGTAATGTGCACGCATTCGACGCACAAACCGGCGCCAGGCGTTGGTTGCAGCCGTTTGCCACTGGCGATCGCATCCGCGCTCAGCCACTGTTCATCGAGTTTGAGAGCGAAAGCGGCGACGCCGGTGGCATTTTGGTCATCGTGGCGCGTGGCGGGATGATTTATCAACTCAACGCTGCTGACGGTTCATTGCTGCGTCAATTCCAGCTGGATGGGGCCAAGGACCTGATGGCAAACGCGATCTTGCGTGAGGACCGGATTCTGGTCGGCGACGAGGACGGCGTGCTCTACGCCGTGTTGCTGGGCGCGAACCAGGCCGTCAGGCTGTATCCGCAGAACTAATCGACGATGGACATACTCGACTTCATCTGGAACGACATTCTGATTGGCCCGATCATGAACGGGCTGATCGTGATTGCGCACGCGGTGGATGACAACTACGGCGTCGCCATCATTCTCTTCACGCTGATCGTGCGAGTGATCACCTACCCGCTGACGTTGCGTCAGCTGCGGGCAACGCGGTCGATGCAGGAGATGCAGCCGCGGATGCAGGAAATTCAGAAGAAGTACAAGGATCCCAAGCGGCGCCAGGAAGAGTTGATGAAGGTCTACCGCGAGGCAGGCTTCAATCCGCTCGGTTGTCTCTGGCCGTTGCTCGTGCAGATGCCGATCTGGATTGCGCTCTACCAGGTGCTGCGGCGCACGCTGGGTGACACGCCGGAACAGTTGCTGCGACTGTCCAGCGATCTCTATGACTGGTCCTACATCACTTCAGCGATTCCCATCAATCGTGACTTCCTGTTCTTCGATCTGGGTTCGTCATCGCTGGAGCAATCGCTGCCGCTGGCCATCCTCGTCGGTGCGACGGCCTACATCCAGCAGAAGGTCTCGACGGCGCGTATGGGTCCGCGTGACGAACGCTCGGAATCGATGAACCGCACCATGTTGTGGATGATGCCGTTCATGTTCGGGTTCTTCACGCTGCAGGTGCCGGCCGGTCTTGGTCTGTACTGGCTGGTGACCTCGATCTTCACAATCCTCACATCCTGGTACTACTACTTCTACCGACAGGGCCTGAAGTGGTCCTGGAAGTGGCTGCTGTCGTCGGAGCCATTGCCGGCGCCGGCCGCTGCAGCCGCGAGCGCTGACGGCGAGGCGGTTGCTGCCTCTACTGCGTCGACTGAAGTCGATGAGGCTGGCGGCGAGGCGTCTGAGCCAGAGCGTCCTCAGCGCAGGACGACCAGCGCGGCGCGTCGACGAAGACAACGGAGACGGCGGGCGAATCGGTCACGTTGATGTGATATTGGCGATCACCGGGCTGGCGCCGAGCTGGGCCGCACGAGTTGCAAGCCTCGTGATGGCGACGCCGGAATGGTGATCGAGCAGGCGAACTAGCTGGAGAATGGCTATGGCGAACGGGGAAGTGATCGAGCAGTCGGGACGAACGGTGGACGATGCGGTGCAGGCGGCGCTGCGTCGGCTGGGATTGTCTCGCGCTCAGGTGGAGGTCGAGGTGCTGGAGGAGGGTCGTACCGGAATTTTCGGCATCGGACACGCGCAGTCGCTTGTCCGAGTGACGCCTCGATTGGGAGCGAGAAATCGAGAGGCGAAAGCGCAATCTTCCTCGTTGCCGAGGATCGATGATTATTCGGACCTGACGGAAATCGAACCGGCTCAGCCAGCAGAACCAGAACGTGGCAGAGGCCGTCCTGGCGCTCGACGCTCGGCTGCGCGTCGGCCAGTGGTAGAGCCGACGGAGCAAGCGCCAGCCGGGTCTACGGACGGTCAGCGCGAGGTACAGCCTGATCACCGCTCCCGATCACGCACGCGGCAGGGTGCGTCCAAACCAGGCAATCGGCGAGATCGCAATCGTGGACGCCAGAGAGGTCGTCCGCGTGAGGAATCACGCGAACGACAGCCCGCCCGCCAGCCAATCGCGCCATTTGAATTGCTGGCCGATCCTGAATTTGAGCCGAACGAGGATCCTCAGCAGTTCGCCGTCGAGCTACTCACCGATATCGCGCATCAGCTGGGCTTCGATGTAGAAGTGACGGCTCGGGAGCCACAGACGCCAATGGACGGGCTGGGTCACGCGGTCGCGGTGCTCGACGTCACGCCGGTTGGCGGCGAGGATTTGGGATTGTTGATTGGGCGGCACGGCGCGCACGTATCAGCGTTACAGTACGTGGTCAACGTGATCGTCAGCCGAGCGCTGGATGGGAACAATCCGGTGACTGTTGATGTCGATGGCTATCGACGTCGGCGCGAAACCGCACTGGAGGAGATGGCTCAGCGCGCCGCCTCCGAGGTGCGAGATCGCGGTCAGCCGGTCACTCTGGGGGTGATGCCAGCAGCCGAGCGTCGGATTATCCATCTGCAACTACAGGACGACCCGGAGCTGAAAACCGAATCGTTCGGTGAAGGCGCGTCGCGTCGGGTCCGAATTCTGCTTCGTGGCGACTAAGGTCTGCCTCCCGGCGCTGCAGGCCGCGCCATTCTTGTCATAATGTTGATGGAGTGATTGATCGGAGCGCGTTGACGTGAGGGTGGTCGCAGTGGCGAACCAGAAGGGCGGCGTTGGCAAGACGACGACCGCTGTCAATCTGGCGGCAGCCGCTGCAGAATTGGGCTGGCGGACATTGCTCATCGATGCCGACGCGCAGGCGAACGCGACCTCTGCGTTGGGTGTGCGATCTTCGGGGAGCTATCTCTACGACGTGCTGCTCGGCCAGGCCGCGCTTGCCGGCTGCATCGTCTCATCGCCGTGGCCGAGACTGGACGTCGTTCCCTCGTCGATGGATTTGGTGGCCGCGGAAATGGAGCTGGCAACTCGGCCAGAGCGGGAATATGTGCTGCGTGCCGCGCTATCCGAAGTGACGGCGCCGTATGACCTGACACTGATCGATTGCGGTCCGTCGCTGGGTTTGATGACGCTCAATGCATTGACTGCGTCGGATGCGGTGATCGCGCCGGTGCAGTGTGAGTACCTGGCGCTGGAGGGGTTATCGGCGCTGCTGGAAACGATCCGCCGCGTGCAGTCGCATCTACATCCAGGGCTGTGCCTGTTGGGTGTCGTGGCGACCATGTACGACGGTCGGACCCGGCTGTCTCAGGATGTGGCGGCGGAACTGAAATCGCATATCAGTTCGATATTTGACACCATCATTCCACGTTCGATTCGTCTGTCAGAGGCGCCAAGTCATCAGCGTCCAATTATTGACTATGCGCCTCGCTCGAGAGGCGCGGAGGCATATCGGGAGCTCACGCAAGAGCTGTTGAGCCGCCTGGCGACGCTTCCCTCATCAACGCTGTATCGCAGCGGCGCCGTAGATGGAGTCTCAGTGTGATTGACGCTCAGGCGACGGGCGCTTCCAGAAGTCGGCAGCGATTGGGACGCGGCCTGGATTCATTGATCCCGGCCAGCAGTACGGCGGAACCGAGCGTCGGTCAGCTGCAGGCGCCGATCGGGTCGATTGCTCCGAATCCGTCGCAGCCACGGCAGGAGTTCGATCAGCAGCAGCTGGCGGAACTGGCGGCAAGCATCCGCAAGCATGGCATCCTGCAACCACTGTTGGTCCGGCCGGAGGAGATGGGCCGCTACGAGCTGATTGCTGGTGAGCGTCGCTGGCGCGCGGCCGGCATGGCGGGTCTGGAGATGGCGCCAATCGTCATCCAGGAACAGGCGAGCAGCGCTACGGAAGAACGTCTGGCTCTGGCGTTGGTGGAGAATCTCCAGCGCGCCGATCTGAATCCGATTGAGTTGGCGACGGCGTTCGCACAGCTCTCAACGTCGGGTTGGACGCAGGAGCGGATTGCCTCGGAAGTTGGCAAGAGCCGCGCGGCCGTGGCCAACATCCTGAGGCTGAGGCGGTTGCCAGAATCGATCCAGAAGTTGGTTGCCACAGGCTCGCTGAGCGAGGGGCACGGACGCGCATTGTTGGCCGCTCCGCCATCGGCGCAAGACACCCTGGCCACGCGCGCTGCCGAGTCCGGCTGGACTGTGCGTCAGTTGGAAGAGGCGGTGAGGGCATTCGCTGAACCGGCGTCGAAGCCTGCCAAGCGAGAGGTTGAGCCATCAGCCGCGATGCAGGATGCGATGCGGCGGCTGGAATCAGCGCTTGGCACGAGGGTTGAAGTGCGGGTCGGGACGAAGGGACCGGGAAGCGGCGGCCGGATTGTCATCCACTGGTACGACGAAGAGCAGCTCTCGGCACTGGCGGATCAGATGACCGGCCTGGGACTTGGCGAGGTCGAGGACACCGATGGGTTCGGTATCTAGGTCTTGGGGTCACTCCGGTGACTCGGGCGAGCGCTCTGGTTGATTGACCGGCTGACGTGAGCGTCGGTTACGGCGGCGCGAGCGTCGATGTTCTCCTTCAGGCCGCTCCGCCGGGCTAACCGTTTCGGGCGGGGTAGTTTCAGTCTGCTGGTTGACGACTTTTGGTTTACGTCGTCGTCGCCGTCGTGATGGTCGTTTGGCGGCGGTTTCGCTCTGATCGCCCTGCGCTGATTGTGGCACGACGGTTGGACGTCGATCGTCTGTTGTCGGTTCCGCCTGCTGCTCAGTCTGCGGCGACTGCGGGTTGCGGGAACGCCGTCGGCGACGGCGCGAGCGTCGCTCAGCGGGCTCCTGAGTCGACGGATCAGGCGCAGCGGCTCGACGCAGGGCGGCCGCTTGCGCGTCGGCCTCTCGCTGGACCCGCTCAGCCTCGAGCAGCGCCTGATTGGGCGCGTCCTCCGTGCGGACGGCGAGCCCAATCTCGTCGGCCGGTACGTCGACGCGTTGCGGGTGATCATCGAGCGCGATCGTGACCTTCTGTTGGAGGATGTTGAGTTTGATCACCTTGCCCATGCCGGCCGGCGTGCTGACGCGCTTGCCGACGCGTGGTAGCGAGCCGCGCATCTCACGGTAGACCTCATGCTCGAAGGTCAGACAGCACAGCAGGCGTCCGCAGACGCCAGAGATGCTGTCGGGGTTGAGCGAGAGGTCCTGATCCTTGGCCACGCGGATGCCGACGTGCGGGAAGTCGGTCATCCAACTTGAGCAGCACAGCCGCAGTCCGCAGATGTCATACCCGTCGACCAGGCTCGCGCGTTCGCGCTGATTGGCTTGCTGCATGTGCAAGCGGACCTGGTAGCTGTCCTGGATGTCGTTGAGCAGTGGTCGGAAGTCGACGTGCTCGGCAGCCTGGAACCAGGCCGTGCCCTGATCGCCGTTGAGATTGAGTTCCACCGCAACCGGATAGAGTCCCAGATTGCCCTGGACGGCGGCGGCGCGCATGTCCTGCAGGATGTGGTCCGCGCGCGACGCCTGTTCGGCGGCGCGCTCACGGTCGTCGGCGTCGGCCAGACGGACGATCGGACGCACGTCATGAGGAATCGGCTTGGACGGAGCGTCATCGTCGGGCACGGTAACCACGCGAGCGAGCTGGTCGCCGCGCGCGCAATCGACGACGACATAATCGCCGGGAAAGACGCGGCCTCTGGGCGCTGAAAAGTGGTAGATACGCGAGGCTTCACGGATCCGGATGCCGATGACGATCTGCTCATGGTGGGACGAGTCAGATTCACCTGAACAAGCAGGATCGTCCTGCGCGGTATCGGATGACGATTGCGTGCTGGAATCGTCTGCGGTTTGGTGATTCATGAAGTCTTCCTGGGCGTCGGAATATTGAGGAGGAGCACATCAAGCGCGAGTCGGGCATTGAGGCCGTGTGTGACGCCTCGCTGGATGAGCGCGCGAGTGCCTTGAATCTTCTCCAGAAACTGACTGAGTTCCTGTTGATCGTACAGCGCAGCGATTTGCTCGATCCGAGCGCGTTGTGAAACGTGGATCAGCGCGTCCTGTTGATCGGTATGACAGAGCCACAGGTCACGCCACCAGTCGGTCCATGCATCGAGAATGAGTTCCAGGTTCCCGATGGTCTGCGGTGACGTCGCACGGCCGACGATCTGCTCGGACCATTCCAGTCGCTCACTGCGCGAGGCGTTGGCGATTCGCACCGCGTCGTCAATCTGGGTGGCGCGCAAGGTACCGGGATCGCCGTCTCTCAGGCTGGTTTGCAGCCAGCCAGGACGTCCGCGAGCGAGTCGCCCCAGTTCAGCGCGATGTTGTGGAGTATCCGGTAGTGACAGTCCCTCTTGCGCAGCCCATTGATCGAGCCAGTCGTCCAGCTGGGCTGCAGGCAGGGGCGACAGCGTCAGCGTCCGACAGCGTGAGCGAATGGTCTCGGAGAGTTGCGCTTCCTGAGCGGTCAGGAGGATGAAATGCACGCGGTCGGGTGGTTCCTCGAGCGTTTTCAGGAAGGCGTCGGCGGCCTCATGGGTGAGCGCGTCGGCCGGGTTGATGATCATGATTCGTCGATCGGCCTCGAATGGAGCGAGTGTGGCCGTGTGCTCGATTCGGCGAACGACGCAGATACCGATGGTTCGGGTGTTGCGGTGGTCATGGTCAGACTCGGCGCAGAGAGAGCCCGGCGTGACGACTTCAACGTCGGAATGCTGAGGGTCAAGTCCGGGTTGGGTTGGGTCATGCAGTCGACGGCAGGTTCGACACTCCTGGCACGGTCCAGCACTCGTCAGGTCTGACGATTCACACAACAATGCCTGAGCGATGCGGATGGCCAGATCGCGCTTGCCAACCCCGACCGGGCCAGCAATCAGCAGCGCATGCGGTAGGCGTTGCGCCTCGAACATGGCAATCAGGGTGCGGCCGGCCAGGGATGAACTGTGCGGCCCCCAACGGCCGAGCGGCGAGGTCGTGGCCGACATCAGAGTTCTAGCTGGAGCAGATCGTCCAGCGTTTGCCGTCGGCGGACGAGCTTCGCCTCGCCGTCATTAACCATCACGATCGCCGGACGCAGGGCGAGATTGTAGTTGCTCTCCATTGCGATCTGGTAGGCGCCGCTGGCGGGGATGGCGATCAATTCACCGAGCTGCAACGAGGGCAAGTGGGCGTCGCGAACCAGTACATCGCCGGACTCGCAGAACTTGCCCGCCACGGTGACCATGATGTGCGGAATGATACGCATCTGCTCGGCGGCGGCGGCTTCGTACTGAGAGTCGTACATGGCCGGGCGGATGTTGTCAGCCATCCCGCCGTCGACAGTGACATAATCTCTGGTCTCGGGAATGTGCTTGCGACTGACGACCGAGTAGAGAGCGACGCCCGCGCGACCGACGACTGAACGGCCCGGCTCGATGTGCACGTCGGGAATGGGCAGGCCGTGCGTGTCGCAGGCCGTATCGATGGCGCTGGCGATTTCCACGGCATAGCGGTCGGTCTCAGGAGCGACCTGATCGGCGGTATAGGTCAGCGCCATTCCGCCGCCGGGCGAGAATTCTCGCCATTCGTAGCCGTGACGTTGTTTCATCCGGGCCGCAAATTCACTAATCGTGGCGATGCCGTCGACGTAAGGCTGAATGTTGAACAGCGGTGAGCCGAGATGGATATGGAAGCCGGTGACGTCGAGGAATGGGGCGTCCAGTGCGCGGACGAGCGCGGCCTCGGCCTGGCCCGAGGGCAGTGGAAAGCCGAACTTGCTGTCGCGTAGACCAGTAGTGGTCTTGGCATGAGTCTGCGCGTCAACGCCAGGGGTGATGCGCAGCATGATCCGTTGCTCGGAGGCTCTGTCCCGAGTTAATTCGTCCAGGACGGCAAGCTCGTCATCGTTGTCGACGATGATCCTGCCGACACCGCGGTCGAGTGCGTATTCCAGCTCCTCGCGCGTCTTGCCATTGCCGTGGAAGCCGATCTGCTCGGGGTCCATGCCGCCTGCCAGCGCAACGTGAAGCTCGCCGGCGGAGACGACGTCGAGGCCAAATCCCTCTTCAACCAGGATTCGAGTCAGCGCCGGACTGAGCCAGGCTTTGGACGCGTAGTGAGCGCGAGCGCCGGGGAGCTGCGCCTGGTAATCGCGCAGGTAGGCGCGACAGGTCGCGCGGATCGTGTGTTCGTCGTAGATGTAGAGCGGGGTGCCGAACTCGTTGGCGAGGTCGCGGACGTTGCAGCCGCCAATTTCGAGGACGCCGTCCGGATCGGCGTGGGCAGTGAGGGGTAAGACGTCGCTCAGCGCTTCAATGGGTGGGAGATTGGTCATGGATCATCCTGTGGGCTGGCTAGACTGCTGAGAGGTTGCGAGAAGGTCGGCGGCCGAACCTTGGAGGTTGTCATGAGTATGGAACTGCACGCGGAATCGCGCCTGCTGCGAGTGTATTCGCGCGTGGTCGTGATGCAGATGTCGTGGGGACCGTTCGAGAACAACGCCTTTGTGCTGGTTGACAAAGGCACGGGCGACGCGGCGATTATTGACGCCGTCGCCCAGAACGAGCTGGTGATGGCTGGCGTTGAGCAGTCGGGCGCGACGCCGAAGATGGTGCTCTTCACCCACTCGCATCCCGATCACATCAAGTCGTACCACGAGCTGCGCGAGCGGCTGGGACCGAATGTGCCCTATTACATGCACACCTCGGATACGGTGGCGGATGAGCAGCATCCCTGGCTGGAGACGGACCTCGATATCGATATCCACCTACAGGGTGGAGAGACCATCCTGCTCGGCGGCTCCGAGTTTGAAGTCTTGCACACGCCGGGACACACCACCGGCTCGGTCTCGTACTTCATTCCCGATCCTGACGATCCGTACTGTGTGGTCGGCGACACGCTCTTTCCCGGCGGACCGGGCAACACCCGCGGCATGCCGCAGGTCACGCAGGAAGTGCGCTCGATCGTGACCAAGCTGTATGGCCTGCCCGAGAACACTCTGACATTCAACGGACACGGCGACGACACCACCATCGGCGCATCAATCGATGAGTTCGTCGGCGGCGCGATGGCGCACACAATTGTGCGTGACGACGCTTCAGGCGATACGACATGGGGTGTGCAATAGTGGCGCCCGCATCGAACGGTGCGCCTCAGATCTCGCTGCTGGATAACGGATTGCGCGTGCTCTGTGCGCCGATGGCGTCGGCGCGTTCGGCCTCGGTCTCACTCTACGTCGGCGCCGGTTCGCAGTACGAACAGGACGAACTGGCCGGCGTTTCGCATCTGGTCGAGCACTGTGTCTTCAAAGGATCGGAGCTGCATCCGACGGCGGCGGATATCTCGATGGCCGTTGAAGGCGTCGGCGGATACATCAATGCCGGGACAGATCGTGAGCTGACCGTCTACTACGCAAAGGTGCCGGGCCCTGACTGGGAGACGGCGGTCGATGTGATCGTGGACATGGTTTCCCGTCCCCGGTTCAAGCGTGAGGAGCTGGAGAAGGAGCGGTTGGTCATCCTTGAAGAGCTGGCGCAGGTGGAGGATTCGCCCTACCAGCTGGTCGGTGAACTGTTGGCCGAGGTGTTGTGGAGAGGCACGCCCTTGGGTCGCGACATCGCTGGCACGCCGGAGTCAGTGCAGTCGATCGCCTATCAAGACGCGGTCTCCTATTGGCAGGCGCAGTACTCGCCTGGCAACGCATTGGTCTCGGTGGCGGGCGAGATCGATCCGGAAGCCGTGCTCGCTCGTGTCTCCGCGCTCACGGCGGAGTGGCTACCAGCCGACGCGAACGATCGCCGCTCGGCTCCACTATGCGATGACGGCGCGCGAGTGGCGGTCCGAATCAAAGATACCGAGCAGGTGCAGCTCTGCCTGGGTCTGCCTGCGCTGACATCGCGGCACCCGGATCGGCACGCGCTGTCGCTCCTGACTGCCATGCTCGGAGATGGCATGAGCTCTCGCCTGTTCCTCAAGGTTCGAGAAGAGTTGGGGTTGGTCTACGACATCCACGCGTCGCTCACGCTGCTGCGTGACTCAGGCGCGCTGCAGGTGTCAATGGGTGTCGATCCGGAGAATGTCGAACAGGCGCTGAGGGCGACGCTAAGCGAGTTGTCGCGGCTGCGCGCAGGGGTGTCGGAGGAGGAGTTGCAACGCGCGCGTCGGCTGGCCGCAGGTCGGATGCTGATGGGCATGGAAGACACGCGGGCGGTGTCGGCCTGGAATGGCAGTCAGGCATTGCTGCACGGCGAGGTGCGCTCGGTGGACGAGGTCAACGAGCGGTACCAGGCCGTCACGGCGGCAGACATTGAGCGCCTGGCCAACGAATACCTGCGAGAAGATGAACTGAGACTGGCGATGGTCGGACCATCGGGTGAGGCAGAGCAGTTTGCGGAGCTGCTGCGCTTCTAGCCCCCTGGCCAACGTCGCTGAGCGACCGATCTACTGGAGCAGCGCCCGCAGGTGGTTAATTTCACCGGCGTGGTAGACGTCGTGGACGGCGATCGCGTCAAGGATGCGGCGCGTTTCCCAGCTGGCGCCCCAGTAGGTCGGGCGCTGCACGAGGAGTTCGCTGTCGTCGGTCAGTTTGGTGACTGAGGTGATGACGTTGAGGTGTCCAAGCTCAAGCCATTCCAGCAGATCCTCAAAAGAGGCGGTGCTGATCGGATCAGCGCCGGGCCAAGTGTTCCAGAAGTTGTAGGTCCCGTCACCGAAGGCGTGGTTGACGTGCATCAGCTTGACGGCGCCGCAGTGGATGATCAGATCGCGCATGGTGCGTCCACCGCCGGGGACGACGGTGTCAAGATCATTGGTGGTGACGGATGAGAGGTTGGCGATCAGCGAGTGTTCGGGTTTTTTGCTAAAGGACTGGTCAAGGCTCCAGATGAGATGTTCGAGGATGTCTCGCGACATGGTCTGGCGGAGCCTCCCTCCCGGTGTTTCGCTAGAGCACGCTGATCAAGTCACCGGCTGGGGCGCGGCGTTTGGCGATCAGGTCACCGAGCTTCAGTTCACAGAGCTGAGCGGCATGTTCCATGCCGCAGACGTTGCAACCGTCGCGGCAATCGGCGGTCGTCAGTTCTTTCCAGGTGCGCTGCCATTCCTTGCGCAGGAAGGCTTCGGAGACGCCGGAGGCGATGTGCATCCAGGGGAATCGCTCCCAGAGATCTCGCTCGCGGTGACAGTAGAAGGCGGGATCGAGACTATGAGCGTCCATCGCGTCCCACCAGAGGTCCTCGCGGAAATGCTCGCTCCAGGCGTCGAACCGAGCGCCCCGTCGCCAGGCGGTTTCGATCACGGGGGCCAGTCGCCGATCGCCGCGTGAGAGGACGCCTTCGAGGATGGATTCCTGCGGGTCGTTCCAGCTGAGGTCGAGTCGCGCCTTGCGCGTGAGCTGCCTGAGCAGTTGATGTTTGGGCTCAAGTTCGGCCGGCGTCTCCTGTCGGGCCCACTGGAATGGCGCGTGCGCCTTGGGGACGTGGTTCGAGGTCGAAACGCGGACGCGGGCGCGGTGACCAACGATCTGTCGGCCAATCTGTTTGACCTGCGCGGCCCAGTCGACGATGCCTTCGACGTCGGACATGGTCTCAGTCGGCAGGCCGACCATGAAGTAGAGCTTGATCGAGGTCCAGCCCTGTTCAAAGGCGTGGCGGGCGGCGTCGAGC
>RKRS01000276.1 GCA_007571275.1 Dehalococcoidia bacterium | reverse complement strand
ATTGCGATGGCGGTTTCTCTGCTCAGCAGCTTCGCCACACACGTGAATCCATAGCGCTCACGCAGCCGTGCCGCGGCGCGTTTAGCAACCTCAGGGCTGAGAATGGCGAACATCGTCGGCCCAGCTCCAGCGAGCAGTGGCGTGACTGGCTCGACTCCGAGTGCCAATGAAGCGCTGGCAATGGCCGCTCCCATATTCCTCCAGGCCGGCGTCAGGCCTTGCATGACTTCTCTCGACAGCCGATCAAATGAGTTCACGCAGTCGCCTTGGCTCGGCAACGCCCCGGCTGACCATGCAGCCAGGAGGGATTCCGTAGCTGCGCCGCTGCGCAGATCCGAGGAACGCAGTGAGCGATACATCGTGGCAGTCTTGGCAGGCGGGACCGGTATCTCGGGCCGATACAGAAGCACAGCCCACTCAGGATCCGAGTGCAGCGGAAGCGATAGCGGGCTCACGCGCTCACCACGGTCAGCCATGCGGACTGTTCCTCCGAGTATGCAGACCGGTACATCCGAGCCGACCTTCGAACCGATATCGCAGAGTTCAGTGTCAGTCAGTTGCAGATTCCAAGCGTGTCGGGCAAGCCTGAGAAAGGCTGCGGCGTCAGTCGAGCCGCCGCCCAGGCCGCTGGTGATGGGAATGCGCTTGACAACCTCAACCGATGCGCCGCTCGGCAATGGACATCGCGCCTCAAGCGCCGACCAGGCTCGGGCAACGATGTCGTCAGACGTCTCGATCGAGATCGGGCGGCCGCTGTCGTCCCGATATGAGATTGAGCGTTCGCTGTCAGCGAGCGTGAACTGCACTTCGTCAACGAGATCCAGGGAAACAGCCACCGATGCCAGATTATGAAAGCCATCCTCGCGCCGGCAGATCACTTCGAGCGTGAGGTTGAGTTTGGCCGCCGCCGTTGCTTGCCAGGTGGTCATGCAGGCTGCCCGGCATGGTCAGCGATATGCTCTTCGCGCCACCAGGCGAGACGCGCCCATTCCTCGAGGGTCAGGGTCCCTGGCCGACGCGTGGGGTCGATGCCGCAGGCGTTGAGCCAGTCAGTCGCGCCATCGGGCGGGAGCCATACCCCCTGTGCGAGAGCATTGTGCAGCTGCTTGCGCGGGCTGCGAAAGCCGCCCCGGACGACCTCAAAGAAACGCTCGACGCTCGGGACATCGACAGCTGGTCGCTCACGGAGCGTCAACAGCACCACGGCCGAACGTACCTGAGGAGGCGGATCGAAAGCGGAGCGCTCCACCGCGAAGAGCAGCTGAGCCTCGGCGTAGAACTGGACAGAGACTCCCATCAACGACAATCGGCCCGGCAGCGCGGTGATTCGCTGAGCAACCTCATGCTGAACCATGACCAACATCCATTCAGGACGGGCCAGTTCTTCCTCGAGGAACTTACGAAAGAGTGGCGCAGTGATCGCGTAGGGCAAATTGCCCACCAGTCCATACGGCGGCCGAGCGGCGATGGTGGCCAGCGCCTCTTCGGGATCGCCATCGAGCACATCCTGCTCGATCACCACTGCTGACTGATCCAGGCCGCTTGCTGACAGTCGTCGACGGGCGCGAAACGCCATTCCCTCATCGAGTTCGAGCGATACCAAGGGTCGACCCAACTCGGCCAACCGCTCGGTGAGTATCCCATCGCCGGCTCCGACTTCCAAGATCGCCGATGGCTCATGTGGCACTGCCTCGATCATCCGATCGAGGACGCGCTCATCTCGTAGCAGGTGTTGTCCCAGTCGCGCTCGCCGACGGCGTCCGCTCATACCGGTTCTCGAAGAATGGCGTACATGAACGAGTCAGAGTTGTGGTCGTGCACCTCAGATCGAACGTCACCATGAGCTTGCCTTCGCTAGCCGGCTCCGCCCAGGCACTCCCGCGTCACCCGATCTGACAACCGCTTACCGCTGCTTCCTCTCGGACCTGACGGGGTTCACGGCGGATCGCCGCACGGGACCCAAGCTTCATCACTGCTTGGCGTCGGTAGTTCTCATGCCGCCGTCCTCAACTCAGGAATTCAACCCCGCTAGAGCGGATTGCGGGTACAGGGCACCGCTAGCTCCCCATCTAGCACGACCACGACTCATCCTACCATCAGCAGGGAACCGGGCCTGTCGGAGTAAACTCAGTAGATTAGACCTCGTTCATCACGCTATGACCAAGCGAAGGAGCAGGCTGTGCGAATCATCTCCATCGGCTGTCCTGTTCCCAGCCCTAATGTTGACAACCACTCAATCGCTAACGCGCCGTCGATTTTCGATTACGACGCCTGCATCATCGACCCGCAGTCTGTCTCCGAGCAGATCGAAGGGATCGCGGCCAGCACGCTTGATGTCAAGGCGCCCGACGGCCGGTTAATCAGCCTGGGCGAGTCAGGCGCATTCCACTTCGGGCTGGGAGAGCTGCTGGAACAGCGCCGCCGTGAACTCCAACAGCTGATGGAATGTGGCGGTTTGATCGTCATGTTTATCTACCCGAGCGTGCGTCACCCGAACGTCGCCTCGTACCCCGGTCTGAACCGCTACTCCCTGATTCCTGGTCCCGAAGGCGATCCGTTCAAGTGGCCCTCGCTGCGACCCGCAGACGGCAAGGATGTACGCCCTGCGATTCCACAACATCCCGTGAGCGGATTCCTGGACGACCTCGGCGGACGGATTCGCTACCGCGCGATGTTTGATCTGAGTCCAGCGAGTGATGCAACGGTGATAGCTCACTCGGTCGGCGGGGCAGTCGTCGCCGCCGAGTTTCGCGTGGGGGCTGGCCGCATCGTTGCGCTTCCCCCGGCCGACAATCTGGCCGCCTCGCAGCGCAAGGCGTTCAGCACCGCGCTGATCGAGATGATCGAGCGGCTGATCCAGGAACCGGAGCAGAGCGCGGCGCCAGTCTGGGTGCGTCGCTACGACACGCCTGAGGCTTCCGCCGCCCGCGACGAGTTGACGTCGGCGCAGAGCGAACTCAAACAGGCGCAGCGACGAGTTACCGAGGCGGAATCGCTCGTCGCCGATACCACCCGTTTCCAGAGCATGCTGTGGCAGAGTCAGAATCACGCGTTTCGCGACATCATCCAGGACGCATTCCGTGTCCTGGGTTACACGGTCTCGGCGACCGCTGACGATCTGGAGATACGTGACGGCGCAGAGCCTGCGCTGGTCGAACTCGCTTCGGCCAACAACGCAGTGAGTGACCGCCTGTACCTGACCCTGCAGAGACGGATCGAAGAGCACTACCTGCGTCGACGGAGCAGACCCAAAGGCATCGTCGTGGCCAACGGCTTCCGCCAGACGGACCCACGCATCCGACGCGAACCATTCCCCAGGACCTTGGTCAATGCCTGCGAGACCTATGGCTACGCGCTGATTCCGGTTGAAGCGCTGTTCGAGCTGGTCACGTTCGCCAGCGAAGCCTCAGACGAGCCTGAGATTCTGGAAGAGATTCGTCGCTCAATCGCCGAAACAGCCGGCGTGCTGGAGATCGCGCTGGAGGAAGAAGGCGAGGTGGAAGAATCCGAAGCAGCAGGCGCGCCTGACGAAAACGGCGCGGTCGCTACCACTGCCGAAGCAGGCTGACTGACTAGTTCTTCCCGAGCTGCAGGACCGCGAGAAACGCCTCCTGCGGAATCTCGACATTGCCGACGCGCTTGAGCCGCTTCTTGCCCTCGGCCTGTCGGGCGAGCAGCTTGCGCTTCCTCGTGATGTCACCGCCGTAGCACTTGGCGGTGACGTTCTTGCGCATCGCCCGAACCGTTTCCCGCGCCACGACCCGACCGCCAACCGCAGCCTGAATCGGCACATCGAACAGCTGACGGGGTATGAGTCGGCGCAATCGATCAGCCAGCTCGCGTCCCTGCGAGGCGGCTGCGTCGGCATGCACAATCGCGGACAGCGCGTCAACCGGCTCGCCATTGATCAACAGGTCGAGCTTGACGAGTTTAGCGGGGCGATATCCAATCAAGGAATAATCCAGGCTGGCGTAACCGCGCGTGCGAGATTTCAGTTCGTCATAGAAATCGGTGAGTATCTCGGAAAGCGGGAGCTCGTACTCGAGCAACACTCGGATCTCACTGGTCGTTGCAGTAGTTGATGTGGAACCGTTGGTCTGGCTCGTCCGCTGCAGATACTCCATGTGGTCGAAGACGCCTCGACGGCCGGTAACGGTTTCCATCACCGCGCCCACATAGTCGTG
>RKRS01000046.1 GCA_007571275.1 Dehalococcoidia bacterium | reverse complement strand
TCTTCTCCTCTGGGGAGAACAGCGCGAGTTCAATTATTGGCATGAGTTGCCAGTTGCAGTCGCAACATTGATCGACTTGCGCCATTCGGAACGACTACCGGAGATTCTCAAGATCCGCGGCGCGAAACGCGTCTATTTCTCAACCGATCCCGCCTCAGAATCGCCCCCGATGCGGGTACCAACTCCACTCGGGGTCGCTGGCTACTTCTATGAAAGAGATCAGAATCGGGACACATTCATTCGGATCGCCCAGCGAATGGTAGCGGCGGTTGGTTTCGACCCAGACGAGGTCAAGATCAGTCGAGTCTCCGCGTCCTAGTCTGCGGCGGCGAGCGCTGCGGTTTCAGTCGGCTCCAGCGGGACGCCGTCGACCAGGGTGAGTTTGGCGCCCAGCCTCGAGGGCGCCTTCTGGCCGGGCAAGAGGATGCCGAGCAGATTGCAGGGATCGCTGGTGGCGATACTGACCTGTTCCCCGCTGGTCGCGCGGCGTCGCATGGCGCGTAATTGATCGATGGCGGCGGGTAGAGCGAACTGCTCGCCCAGCAGACCTTGAATGAACCGCCCGCCGCGGATGTCGCCGCGCGCCTCGAGACGACGCAGGGCGCGCAGCACGTCTCGCCACTGGAGTGTCAAGCTCTCTCGAGTCGCCAGCTCGCGTGAGACGACGCCGTAGCGCTGTAACAGGATTCTGGCGATGCGTTCTGCGACCTCATCGGCTTGCATCGGATCGGATGAGCCGTCCACCACTGCCGGCAGAGCGGCCCAGCGACCTGCCGGACCTTCGCCGATAAAGACGCCGCCGCCACCGTAGCGAGGCCGCCGCGACTTGCGGTTCGGTCGGATTAGCTGTCGCAGTCCCTGAAACCCGTCGGCGTGGGCGAGTCCGCTGGCGACCAGCTCGCGCAGGCCGCCCTCCACATCCGTGGCGATACGGCGGGTACCGTCGACCAGCTCGTCGAAGAACAGCGCGCCGCGATCGTTGAGCAGGCGCAGAATCTGGCTGGCCGCGCCGCCTTCGGCGATCACGTGCTCGGCGACATCCGGCGGAAGTTCAGGCGCGGAGCGGCCACGAGCGGCTGGTATCGGCGCAGGGCGTCGGACAGCGCCGAGCAGTGAGCGGAAGTCGCGGCGCAGCGCGAGTGCGATTGGCGTCGTCTTGGTCGGCGCGCGACGGGCCGAGCGAGGCGTGAGACGCGCCCAGGCGATGTCGCCGGCCAGGCAGAGTTCGTCGAGCCAGGCTTCGCGGTAATCCGAGACCCGCGGCGCGATCAGATCGCGTTCCCAGGCGGCGGCGGGCGCTTCGAAGCCCTGCAGTTGCTCGATCACCGCACGCACGCCGGCCTTGCCCGACAGCCGGGTATCGGTCGTCAGATGCTGCCAGCGCAGCAGGAAGCGGAGGTAGTGCTGAACGGTGACCGGCTCGATCTCGGCTCGCAGCCGCGCGATCGTGTAGCGGTGGATGCGCGCCAGCAGGCGGCGATCGCAGTACTCCTCCGCGTCGTCAGGCGTCAGCGTTGGCGTGAACTGGCCACGCATGATCTCGCCGTAGGCCTCAAGTTGCGCAAGTCCGTAGGTGGCGTCCTGCGCCTGGAGGCCGCAGCGCTGGGACAGCTGATCGGCGGTGATCGGCCCGGAGATTTCCAGATGCCCGCGCACCAGCCTCAGCCGCGCGTCCTCTCGGTCTGTTGGCAGGATCAGCGCCGACTCCGGCGCCGTGAACGTCGGATCGACGGCATGGTCGGGGAAGAGCAGGCGAATCGACTCCAG
The DNA here is from genome assembly GCA_007571275.1 of Dehalococcoidia bacterium. Taxonomy (GTDB): domain Bacteria; phylum Chloroflexota; class Dehalococcoidia; order Bin125; family Bin125; genus Bin125. Next base: position 12,668 of record RKRS01000046.1, on the reverse strand, counting down.
CTGTTCGGCGGCGAACCAGATATTGCCGCCTGGCCCACTCGCGCTGGCGGCTCGACCCTGTCCGCGTAGCTCTGCGAGCCTGGCGTGCACGTCCGATTCGGTCAGGACCGGCGAGATGGCGGCCAGCTGATCTACACGCAGCGCAATCACCGACATCAGCAGCTCATGTAGCTCGTCCACACTGCGGATCGGTGGGAAGGCTTCTTCCTGGACGCGAACGATGGCGTCGAGGTCGAGTTTGCCCAGGTCGCGCTGCTCGTTGGGCAGGGTGCGACGGGTCATCACGGCGCGGGTGCGACGCTCCTCCAGCGGCGCGTCATCGAGGAAGCCGAACGGATTGACGTTGATGATGCTCTGGGCCATCCCCGATGGCGTGGTCGTGTCGCGTGCGTGCAGATGAATCTCACCCCGCTCAATCCGTTGCAGGACCTCGATCAGGCCGTCCGTATCGACCGCTTCGTGCAGGCAGTCATCCATCGTCTGCGCGATCAGCGGGTGGTCGGGTACTTCCAGCGGGCCGGCAAGGTTTTCCTGACAACCAACCTGGGCCGGGAAGACGGCGGCGAGCAGGTCGTCGGCGATCATCCGCTGCAGATAGGGCGGCACTTCACGACCGCCACGGCGTCGGGGGACTGCCAGCGCGCGGGTCGCCGCCCAGCGCCAGCGCGTGTTCCAGAACGGCGCGTAGAGCACCGCCTGGCGCAGCGACTGCTCGGCGTTGTTGGCCTTGAGGTAGTCGAACGCCTCCTCCAGCGGGAAGGACTGCGACGGTCCGAGCGAGAGAATGACGCCCTCTTCGTTGGCGGCGGCCTGGAGCTCGAAGTCAAAGCGCACACAGAATCGCTTGCGGAGCGCCAATCCCCAGGCGCGATTGACCCCTGAACCGAACGGCGCATGCACGACCAGCTGTTGGCCGCCAGCTTCGTCGAAGAAGCGCTCGAAGACCACGTCGGTATCGGAAGGCATGACCTGGAGCGCGTCCTGCGCTTCGCCCAGATATTCGACGACCTGTTCGGCGGCGACGGACGTCATCCGACACTCGCGCTGAAGCAGGTTCACCGCCGATTCGACATCGTCGGCCAGTCGGGCGATGTCGCGGCGTAGCTCACCGACCGCGGTCGAGAGTTCCCTGCTGCGACCGGGCGCCTCGCCGAGCCAGAAGGGGATCGTGGGCGGCGCGCCGTGCGCGTCCTCGACGCGGACGATGCCTTTGTTTTCCACCCGTCGAATCCGCCAGGAGGTGCTGCCCAGCAGGAAGATGTCGCCGCTGGCGGTCTCGATGGCGAAGTCCTCGTTGACCGTGCCAATGAATGCGCCCTCAGGCTCCTTGATCACGCGGTAGTCGCCAGTCTCGGGGATCGTGCCGCCGTTGAGGATCGCGGTCATGCGCGCGGCTCGGCGAGGCCTGACCCGACCATTGATACGGTCGCGGTGGAGCAGCGGTTGCGAACGACCGCCGCCCTCACCGACGCCGGTCGCGAGCATGTCGAGGATGTCGTCGTAGACGGCGCGTTCCAGTGCGGCGTATGGCGCGGCGCGGCGCATCAGCTGGTAGAGGTCATCCTCGCCCCAGTCTTCCTCGGAAGCCGCTTCAGCGACGATCTGTTGGGCGAGAACCTCAGTCGGCGCTTGTGGCTGACAGATGCGATCGAGGTCGCCGCGTTCAACCGCACGGACCATGGCCGCGCACTCGATCAGCTCATCCAGCGAGGTAGGAATCAGCGCCCCGTGCGGTATGCGTCCGAGCGCGTGTCCGGAACGTCCGACGCGCTGCAGGAAGGTCGCGATACGGCGTGGAGAGCCGATCTGGCAGACGAGATCGACCGAACCGATGTCGATCCCCAGCTCGAGCGACGCCGTGGCCACGACCGCCTTGAGGTCGCCGCTCTTGAGCCGCTGCTCCATCACATGACGCCGCTCCTTGGAGAGCGAACCGTGATGGCCAGAGACATGCTCCTTGCCGACGCGGCTGCCGAGCTCGTGCGCGACGCGTTCAGCCAGTGAGCGACGGTTGACGAAGATCAGCGTGGTGCGATGCTGCAGGATCAGCTCGGCCAGACGGTCATAGACCGAGGCCCAATGCTCGTGCGTGGCGAGCGACTGCAGCGGAACATCGGTCGTCTCGAGCCACAGTGTGAGCTCGCGTCGATGTCCCAGGTCGAGGATGCGACAGGGCAGTGGCTGCGCCGACGAGTCGAGCCCGGTCAGGAAGGCGGCGATCTCCGTCATTGGTTTCTGGGTGGCGGAGAGACCGATCCGTGTCGGGCGTCGCTCGGCGACATGATCGAGTCGCGCCAGCGTCAGCGCCAGATGCGAACCACGCTTGTCACGCACGACAGCATGGATCTCGTCCAGGATCACCGTCCGCACGGTGCGCAGAATCTCCCGCGACTGCCTGGCGGTCAGCATCAGGTAGAGCGACTCGGGCGTAGTGATCAATATGTGCGGGGGTCGCTTGATTATGGCGCGTCGCTCAGCCTGGGTAGTGTCGCCAGTGCGCAGGCCCATGCGGATGCGCGGCAGAGCGACGCCACGTTCGTCGGCGAGTTGGCGGATTTCTGTCAGCGGCTCCTCGAGGTTGCGGCGGATGTCGTTGGAGAGCGCCTTGAGCGGCGAGATATAGAGGATGCGCACTTCATCCGGGAGCTCGCCGCCAGACGCCTCTCCCTCGCGAATCAGCTCGTCGATCCCGGCCAGAAAGGCGGTCAGCGTCTTGCCCGAGCCGGTCGGAGCGGCGATCAGACAGTCTTCGCCAGAGCGAATCGCGGGCCAGCCGTCCTCCTGGGCGAATGTCGGCCCGCCAAAGCGCCCAACGAACCAGTCCTTCACAGTCGGATGGAAAGCGTCGAGCGTGCGACTGGCAGTGGCTGTCTGGCTCATATGTTCAGTATCGTAGCGGAAACGCATGATAATAGGCGGCTGAGAGTTAACCTGAACCACGATGACGTCGCGGCATGACAGGAGCATCGGCATGGCGGCAACCGAAATGATCAACTGGCAAGCGACTTTCGACGAGGCGCTCGACTACTTCGTCAGGTATCTCCAGATTGACACCACCAACCCGCCGGGCAATGAGAAACCTGCGGCGCGGTGGTTGGGCGGCATCCTGGCCGAGGCGGGAATGGAAGTCGAGTACGTCGAGATTCAGCCCGAACGCGAAGCGATCTTCGCCTGGTTACGCGGCGACGGCTCGAAGCGAGCGATGATGCTCTGCAACCACACCGATGTCGTGCCGGTCGAAGAGGACTATTGGACCAAGCCGGCCTTCGAGGGTCAGATCGAGGACGGCAAGGTCTACGGACGCGGCGCGGTTGACATGAAGGGCTGCGGCATCATGCACCTGATGACCATGCTGCTGCTCAAGCGCAACGATGTGCCGCTGACTCGTGATCTCGTCTTCTGCGGTGTGCCCGATGAAGAAGCGGGTTCGGTCTGGGGCATGGAGTGGCTGTGCAAGAATCGCCCCGATCTGGTCGATGTGGAGTTTGAGCTTTCCGAAGGCGGTTCCGGCTCAACCCAGTTGATGGGCCAGGAAGCAAACATCTTCTCGGTCGCGACCAACGAGAAGGACATCTGTTGGCTCAAGCTGACCTCGATCGGCACGCCCGGACACGGCTCGCGTCCGCATTACGACAACTCCGCTGTGCATCTGGTCAACGCGCTCTCGAAGCTGGCCGCCTGGGAGCGTCCGGTGACGATCACGCCCTCGACCCAGGTCTGGCTGGATCGACTGATCGAGGAGGGTCACATCCCGCCGGTGAAGGATGCTGATGAGCTGGCCGCGCACATCATCGATCATCCGGCTACGCACGCGATGTTCATCAACACGTTGAACGTGACCATGATCAACAGTGGCATCAAGGCGAATGTGATCCCCGCCAAGTCCGAGGCGGTGATCGATTGCCGCCTCTTGCCCGGCCAGGATCGTGAGGACTGGCGGCGGCAGGTCATGGCGGTGATCGACGACGATCGCATCGAGGTCGAATTCTCAGGCTGGGATCAGGAGCAACCGGTCGAAGTCGATTGGGACACCGAGCTGTATCGGACGATCGAGGCGGTGGTCAACGAGGCGGTGGAAGACGCGACCGTCGTGCCATCTACATGCGTCGGCGGGACCGACAACCGCTTCCTCCGCCAGCAAGGCATCCCGGCCTACGGATTTATCCCGGTCCTGCTCAGTCCCGAGGAAGCAGCCGGCTTCCACGGCAACGACGAGCACATGACCATCGAGAATCTCAACATGGGCGTCGAGCTGACCTACGAGATCGTACGCCGCATGGTCACATAAGCCCTCTCATCCATCGTTCCTGACAAGGCCCAGCGCCGTAATCCGTCATTCCTGCGAAAGCAGAAACCCCGACGGCGTCTCCTCAACACATGCGCTTGTGCAAACAGAACGCACTCAGCCCCCTCCCCGTCATTCCTGCGAAAGGCAGAGCGCTTTAATCAGTAATCCGTCGTTCCTGCGAAAGCAGGAACCCATGCCGTCCTGCTTACGCCAACTCCTCATACAAATCTCGCCAGGTCCGATTCTCACGCTCAATCAACTCAATTTTCCACTGGCGCTTCCACTTCTTCATCTGCTTTTCTCGCCTGATGGCCTGATCCATGTCCTCGCAGACCTGGTACCAGACGAGACGATCACAGCTGTGCCTGGATGCAAAACCGGGAATCACGCCGAGCTTGTGCTGCCAGACGCGCTGGGGCAGATTGGAGGTGACGCCGATGTACAGGGTCCCGTGAGGTTTGCTCACGACGATGTAAACGCAGGGCACCTTCTCGTGCATGGCGCAGGCCCAGGTTGTGAGACGAGTGCTCCGCTAATCAAAAGCCGTATGGGTTCCTGCTTTCGCAGGAACGACGGATTACTGATTAAAGCGCTCTGCCTTTCGCAGGCATGACGGGGAGGGGGCTGAGTGTGTTCTGTTTGCGCGTGAGCACAGGTTTGGATGTGTTGTGTGGGTTCCTGTTCATACAGATACGCGGATTAGGCGCGCTGTATGGGTTCCTGCTTTCGCAGGAATGACGGAGGGGCGTTTTGCCTGCGCGGAAACGAGGATGGCTTACTGCAGTTTTGAGTAGGGCAGTGGGTTGAGGAAGTAGATCGCCTCTTCCGGGGCGTGTTCGCGTAGCGGGCCGATCACGTCGGCGAGCGGATCGCCGGCGCGGTACTGCATCATCGCATCAGGTCCGCCGGGCATGATCCAGAGGTCGGTCAACTCGCCCGTGCGTCCGATGCGCGAAGCGTAGGCGGTGACCAGCTGCATTGCGCCAGACGGTTCGAGCATGTCGACCAGATTGCCAATCCGCTCGATCGCGGGCAACAGGCCGCCGGTTGCGGTTTGCAGAACCGCCAGCATGTACTGGCGCGGTTGATCGGGGTTGGCGTTGAGCGCCGCTTCCAGTCGCGCTTCCGTCCCGTATGAGACGCGATTGGCGAACTTCGTGATCTCCTCGATCTCGATCTGGCCTCTGAGTTTCTCGACAGCCGACCACAACGCGGCGTCCTGGCCGAGCGAGTTGAGCGCCTGCTCGGCGTGGGCCATACTTTCGTAGCGGTGGATTGAGAGATCCCAGCCCATCTCGCCGCCGGTCATTTTCCAGGCGCCGATCAGGTCGATGCCGTGTCGCTCCATCGCCGGCACGACGGTCTCTGCGTAGAAATCGACGAACAGGTCGAAGGCGGTATTGGTAATCGGCTTGATGCGGTGTCGGACTTCGAGGAAGACGGCCATGATCTACTCCCTGGCTGGTTGTGCGTATGTAGTGGCTGAATTGGGCACAGGCTAGAGGTTGGGCGCGAGGGCTGCGATGAACTCTCGCGTGTGCTGACGCTCGTCGGCATTGGCTCCCTCGAAGGCGGCGTAGAAATCGGTCACGCCGATCTCTTTCCAGCGCAGCAGCTCGCGTTCGATCTCCTCCTCACTGCCGACAATCGAGACGCCAGCCGGGTCGTCGGCGCCCGAGCCCTGAATCACGCGCTGGTACGAGGGCAGGGTGTTGTACATCGCAAACGCCCTGGCGATCCGTTCGCGCGTGGCGTCAGGATTGGCAGTGACGGCGATTGGCACGCCGGCGATCACTCTTGGGTCAGGCTTGCCGGCGTCGTGCGCCGCGCCGCCCATCTCGGGGATCACCACTTCTTCAATCCACTTCGGACCAGCCAGCCAGAGCGCTGTGCCATCAGCCAGGCGACCGGTGATCCGAAGCATTTGCGGGCCAAGCGCGGCGATGATGACCGATGGCGCTTCGCAATCGGGCAGCTCCAGCTGCGAGTGGACCTGAAACATCTCGCCTTCATAATCAACCTGCTCGCCGCGCATGAGTGGCTGTAACACCTCGAGGTACTCACGCATATGACGCACGACGTGAGAGAAGTCCAGTCCCCACGAATTCCGAATCACGATTTCATGCGAGAGTCCGAGCCCGAGTGTGAATCGGCCATCCGCGGCAGCGTTGACCGCGAGCGCCTGCTGCGCCATCGCTACCGGGTGACGGGTGTAAGTCGGAATCACGTAGGTGCCGAGCTCGATCTGCGAGGTTTCGCCCGCCGCCAGAGCGAGGACCGTCATCGCGTCGTGGCCCATCGAGGGCAGAAATGCTCCGGCAAAACCGTCAACTTCGAGTTGGCGAACGGCTGCAATCTTGCCAGACAGCGTGGCGGCGGTGGGCGGAGCGAGGATGCGCATCTGTCATTCCGATCGTGAAATCAATGTCAGCCTCAGTATCGCTCACGCTAATCGTTATCTTGCCTGCGTAAGGCACTTCGGACTGACAATGGAGGAAGAAAATCATGGCATCGGCTGAACTGCAAAAGGTTCTGCAATTGATGGCGGAGCGTCCGATCGGCGGCGGAGCCACCGATATTGCGGGGATGCGAGCGGGAATGGAAGACGGCTCATTTCCCGCAACCGACGCGGCAACGGTCACCCCGGTCGACGCGAACGGCGTGCCCGGCGAGTGGGTGACGGTCGCCGATTCTGATCCCAATCGACGGCTCCTCTACGTACACGGCGGCGGCTACGTGCTTGGCTCGCCAGTGACCCACCGACGCCTGTGTGAAGACATCGCAGCGGCAGCCGGATGCTCCGTGCTGAACCTCAACTATCGGCTCGCGCCCGAGCATCCGTTCCCGGCCGCGGTCGATGACGCGATCGAAGGGCTCAAGTACGTGCAGAGCAACGGCCCCGACGGCGAAGGCGCTGCTGCAGCCGTCTTTGTTGCGGGCGATTCAGCCGGCGGCGGGTTGACTCTGGCGACGCTGCTGGCGGCCCGCGAACGTGGCGTCGAACAACCGAACGCGGCGATCGGGATTTCCGCCTGGACCGACCTGGCGATCACCGGCGAGTCGATTCAGACGCGGGCCGAGGCCGATCCGTTGATCACGGACGCGTCGATGATCAACAACATGGCTGCGGCATACCTGGGTGGCACGGACGCGACCGACCCGTTGGCCTCGCCGTTGTACGCGGACTACGCCGGCTTGCCACCGCTGCTGTTGCAGGTCGGAGACGCCGAGGTGTTGCTCAGCGACACGACCCGGGTGACCGAGAAGGCGCGGGCGGCGGGCGTCGACGTGGTTGAAGAGGTCTGGGACGAGATGTTCCACGTCTGGCATGCATTCGCGCCGATGTTGCCTGAGGGTCAGCAAGCCATCGACCGAATCGGCGAGTTCATCAAACAGCACGCGTAGCGGGGTCGTCCGCAGGCCGAACGACAGATGGCAGGAGCACCAGGATGCCTTCCCAGGAGTACTACGAGGTTGTCGCGGCGATGCGGAGCCAAGCCGCCAGCATGATTGAGGGAGATCTGACCGTCGAGCAGCAGCGGGAAGCGATGGAAACGGGATTCAACTTCCCACTACCGGATCACATCACCTTGACCGCGGTCGACGCGAACGGCGTGCCTGGTGAATGGACGGTGCTGCCCGACGCGGATCCTGGGCGTCGGCTGCTCTATGTGCATGGCGGCGGGTACGTGCTCGGCTCGATCAAGACGCACCGCCGACTGGTAGCGGATATCTGTCAGGCGGCTGGCTGCATCGCATTGAGCCTGGACTATCGCCTCGCCCCTGAGCATCCGTTTCCGGCTGCTGTCGATGACGCCCTTGCGGGACTGGAATATGTCTGGTCGAACGGGCCAGACGGCCCGAGTGAAGCGCGCTCGGTCTTTATCGGCGGTGATTCCGCCGGCGGCGGGCTGACCCTCGCGACCCTGGTTGCAGCCCGTGATCGAGGTGCGAGGACGCCGACCGGCGGGATCGGATTGTCGCCCTGGTCCGACCTGGCCGCGGGCCCGGAGGAATTGTCAGCGTTCGGCCGCGATGATCCGACTATCCCCGACAACATGACAGCGATTACCGCGTCGCAAGGCTGGGCGACGATGTATGCCGCTGATGCTGATCGCGCTGATCCGCTCGTGTCCCCGCTGTTCGCCGATTACGCCGACATTCCTCCGTTGTTGCTCCAGGCTGGCGCGGTCGAAATGATTTGCCGAGACACGACGCGTGTGGCAGAGCGCGCACGGCAGGCGGGCGTTGAAGTTGTCGAGGAAGTCTGGGATGACATGTTCCACGTCTGGCAAGCGTTTGCGCCGATGTTGCCTGAGGGTCAGCAAGCCATCGACCGAATCGGTGAGTTCATCCGCCAACACAGCTAGCTGGCCATGCGTTACTGACGGAACGATGGAAGCGACGAACGATTGTCGCCTGCCGGGATACCGATGATTCGTTCTGAGGTGACGTAGTTTGCTCGCCGTTGGCAGGGCTACAGCCAGCCGACGACTGCGAGGCTATGTTCCGCCGACACTCGCGGCGCTGCTGGCTGCATCCGATGCAGCAACGGCGCCAGAGGAAGTCGAAGCAGCGGGTGAGCTGCAAATCGGACGCAGTAGCAGCGGATCAGGCGCAGGTCACGTCGGTGGACGCTGAAGACGCTCGGGGAGGCTAGGGGTAGAACAGCTTCTGGGCCGCCTGCCGCAGCTCGGCGCGGAAGTCGGGATGCGCAACGGCGATCAGTTCATCGGCGCGCTGACGCACGGTTTTGCCGAGCAGCCGTGCGATCCCGTACTCGGTGACGACCGTATCGGCGATATCACGGGGTACGGTCACAATCTGGCCGGGATCGAACTGCGCCATGATCGTGGAGATCGTGCCGGAACGATTGGTCGAGGGCATGACGGTGACGTAGCGACCTCTGGGCGCGAGGTAGGCGCCCATTGCGAACGCAAGGTGTCCACCGACGCCGGCGTAGACGCGCGGGCCGATCGTATGGACACCGATCTGGCCGCTCAGATCAACGGTGAGCGCGCCATTGATCGCGACGATATTCTCGTTCCGCGCGATCTGACGTGGATCGAGCAGGTACTCAATCGAATACGTCTCGAAATGCGGGTTCTGGTGAACGACCGCATGTTCGTCGGGCGTGTTGCCGATTACCGTGGCGACAAACTTGTCGGGATGGGTGTCGGAGTACTTGCCCGTGATCACGCCGCGTTCGACCAGCGGCACCAGACCCTCAACGGTCAGCTCGGCGAAGTAGGAGAGATTCTCGCGTTCGTCGAACGCGCCCAAACGCGGCAGCGCGCCAGTGTGCGAGCCGACCCCGACCTGGATCGTGTCGCCGTCCTGCACCAGTTGACCGACGTAGTGCGCCAGCGCGAGGTCGATCTGGTTCGGTTCCGGGTGCTCCAGGTTGACGACGATCGGCGAGTCGGCCGGCACGAAGCAGTCGATCTCCGAGACGTGTAACCAGGAGTCGCCAAAGGTTTCGATCATGTTCTCGTTGACTTCGGCGATGACGGTCTTCGCTCGTTTGGCGGACGTCACGCCGTCCCAGACCGAACCGCCCAAGGACACATAGCCCGCCTGATTCGGCGGGGTCGTCCGAATCTGCAGCACGTCAACCGGCCAGGCCTCGTCTTCACGCCCGGCGTCCCAGGCCTTGTGGATGCCCACCAGCCAATAGGGGTGATAGTCGGCTACCCGACTGTTGACCGCGTCGCGGTCGAACAGGGTGCCGAACTGGGGGGCGAGCTTGAACGCTTCCATCATGTCTTCGGTGAACCAGCCGGCGTCCGGCACGATGACCGCGCGCACCTCGACGCCTTCCAGTTCGTCCTTGCGGGCGGCGAGCGCCTGGAGGATCGGCAGCGAGGCGTGTCCCGGCGGCATCCAGAGATGATCGCCCGAGTTGAACATGGCCGCCGCCATTTCCGGCGTGGCGAGCCGCTCAGCATAGACATCGCGCCAATTGATGGTGGGGTCAAAGCGAGTGCTGCGGCGCTGGTAGTACGGGGATGTCGTCATCGCAATGCCTGTTATCTCCACGGATGGTTAGACTCGCGATTAAGGTAACGCTGACGACCAGATTTCGAGTAGGGGGCATCATGGCAACAGATGGACGCATGGACTTCGGCATTTTCATGGCGCCATTCCACCGAGTCGGAGAGAATCCCTCACTCGCGATCCACCGTGATCTCGAACTCATCGAGTGGCTCGACCAGCTTGGCTACGACGAAGCCTGGATCGGCGAGCACCATTCGGCCGGCTGGGAACTGATCGCCTCACCCGAGGTGTTCATCGCTGCCGCGGCGGAGCGCACGCGCAACATCCGTCTCGGTACCGGCGTGGTTTCATTGCCGTATCACCATCCGTTGATGGTGGTCGACCGCATGATTCAGCTGGATCACATGACGCGCGGCCGAGTGATGATGGGCGTGGGTCCGGGAGCGCTGTCGTCGGACGCGCGCATGATGGGCATTGACCCGCTCTACCAGCGTCAGCGTATGGACGAGTCACTGCAGGCGATCATGGCGCTGCTGAAGCAGGACGGTCCGGTCAACATGAAGACCGACTGGTTCGAGTTGACCGACGCGCGATTGCAGGTGTCGCCGTACACCAAGCCGCATTTTGAGATGGCCGTCGCCTCGACTGTCTCGCCCGCTGGTCGCGTCACCGCCGGTAAGTACGGCATGGGGATGCTCAGCATTGGCGTGTATCTGCCCGGCGGACGCTCGAACCTGGAGGGTCAGTGGCAGGAAGTCGAAACGGTCGCTGAGCGTGAGGGAACCATCGTCGACCGCAACAAGTGGCGGCTGGTGATCCCGATGTACATCGCCGAAACCCGCGAGCAGGCCTTCGCCGAGTGTCGCGACGGTTGGCGCGCCTGGCAGATCGACTACTTCCGCGACACGCTCCAGGCCGTCCTGCCCGGCACGGCCGAGACGCCCGAAGGGGCCGTGGCGACGGGCGGCGCGATCATCGGTACGCCCGATGACGCGATCCAGGCGATTGAAATTCTGCAGGAGAACTCCGGCGGCTTCGGCGGCCTGATGATGCTGGCGCACGAGTGGGCCAACCGTGACGGCATCCGCAAGTCGTACGAGCTGTTTGCCCGCTACGTCGCTCCGAAGTTCCAGGGCCAGCTGGCCTCGGTCGAGGGAACGCAGCAGTGGGTCGCCTCGGGCGGCGGCGCGGTCTCGTTCAGCCGCAACGACGTGTTGGCCAAAGCCTTCCGCGACGCCGGTCAGGAAGTGCCCGAGTTTCTCCAGGTACCAGCCGAGGCCGCGTCCGACTAGAGTCTGTATAGACTCTCACCGAGACCTCTGACTTCTGGGAACCACGCTTCCCCCAGAGGGGGAAGCAGGGATTCTCGAGGCTTGGCCGTCACCAGACGAGGCTGTCGCCGATTTTCTTGAGCGTCTGGCGGCGCTGACGGTAGTCGTGCAGGTGCGATTCGACCAGGGCCCAGTAAGCGGGGCTGTGGTCGAGTCGGATCAGATGGCAGATCTCGTGCACGACTACATAATCGACGATCTCTGGCCGGGCAAAGACGAGCCGCCAGTTGAAGCTCAACGTGCCTTTGGCTGAAGCGCTCCCCCAGCGGGTCTTCTGATCGCGAATCTGGATCCGGGTCGGAGTAACGCCAATCCGCTCGCCCCAGCTGTCGACCCGTTCACTGAAATCGCGACGCGCATACTCTCGAAACCAGCGTTCCGCCGCCTCGACGTGGTTGACCTGATCGTTGTCGACGAAGAACCGCTGGCCGTCGAACCTGAACGGCTCACCGTCAGTGTGGACTGGGCCAGCATGGACTGGAATGTCCGCGCCCAATAGTGGGAGCGTCCCGCCCGGCCGCAACTGATCGCGAAGCCTGGGAAGAGTCGGCGCGGCTAACCGTTCCTGGATCCACTGAGCGCGTCGATGGAGGAACGCGTCAATGTCCTTGAGTGAAGTGCGTTTTGGTGCGAGCACGCGCAGTTGTTGGCGTTCATTGACGATCAGCGCAATGCTCTTGCGTCGCCGAGGGCTGAGATGCAGCTCATATCTGATCTCACGACCGTCGATGACTGCTCGGCGCTCGGTCGGTTGACCGCAGGGCATGGCTAGACGCCGTTCGCCGCCCGATCGAAGGCGGAGGCGAGACGGTCGGCTGCCTCTTCCAGCACCGTCGTCGGCGGCCAGGAGTAGGCGAGGCGTAGCGACTCGCCGTCGGGGCCCGACTCGCCACCGGGGTAGAAGCGGTTGCCAGATGGGAAGATCAGCGCGTCCTCAGCCGCGAGATCGCGGACATGGTCGGCGTTCAGACCTTCGCGTAGCTTGAGCCAGAGGAAGAAGCCGCCCTGTGGCGCGACGAAGTCGAAGTAGGGCTCGCCGAAGGGCGCCATCG
>RKRS01000006.1 GCA_007571275.1 Dehalococcoidia bacterium | reverse complement strand
CGACCACTTCACGAACGGTCGCGCCGCTTCGACCTGCGGCGCGTCCTGGAAGTCGCCCATCTGCGACAGGGTCACGTTTGCCGCGCCACCGAGCAGAATCATCGGCCAACAGTTCGCCTGCGCGTTGCCCAACGCCGAGATCGCGTTGGTCATGCCCGGACCCGAGACCACCAGCGCCGCCGACAGATGACCGTGCATGTAGCTCGCCGCCTGCGCCGCGTAGCCCGCCGCCTGCTCGTGACGTACACCGATGAACGGCTTGCCTTCTTGCTGCCAGGCGATCGAAATCGGCACCACCGGCACGCCGACCAGCCCGAACATCTCCTCAACACCCTGAGTCGCCAGCGACTTGGCGACAATCTGCGCCCCACTCAGTTCTGCCACGAGAATTCTCCTCTAGTGATAAGACTCACACTTTCCGCAGACTACACCAACCGCCGCCCAACGCTCACCCGCCTGTTCCATCATTCCCACTGTCCCAGTCATCCCTGCTATTCCCGTCATTCCCGCGAAAGCGGGAACCCAAAAGCTCCCCTCCGGGGGAGCTGCCGCGTAGCGGCTGAGGGGCTGCCCGTGCCGACCACGCGCGCAGGGAAAGCCCCCTTCCGTCGCTGCGCGCCGACTTCCCCCAAATGGGGAAGCGTTTGGGGCTTCCCCCTCGCCGATCGCGAGTAGGGAAGCCCCCTTCTGCCACTTCGTGGCGACTTCCCCCAGAGGGGGAAGTTTCAAACCAGAGGAACGCGCTACTTCCCGCGCCGATACGGACGCCGGGCCCCGAGACCCAGCACCAGCGCGAGCGCCACAATCCCCACGCCGATCAGCGCCGCAGTCGAGACGCCGCCATCGGCCAGACCGCCGCTGCCCGACTCCGGGTAGCTCTCGACCATCTGCTCATCGCCCATCATCATCCCGTCCTCATCCGTCATCTCTCCCTCGTCCATCATCGAGTCTTCCTGCATCATCTCCGACTCCGGCTCCGACACCAGCACGGTCAGATTAACGCTCGCCTGGTCCTGGCCGGTGATCCGCAGCTCAGCATTGACGAGCTCGCCGTTGACCGTAAAGCGCAGCGTCGAGGTCATGTCCGCCGCGCATTCCACGTCGATGTACCAGACATTGCTGGACGTCACCGTGGTCAGGCCCTTCAGATCGCCACGCTCGTCATAGACGGTGACCACGTTGCCGCTCTCGCCTTCGCCGTACAGACGAAACAGCGGTTGCGGCTGAGCCAGGGCCGAAGCCCCCCACATCGCAAACATGACCACGCCAAGCGCCGCCAACGCGATCGCCCGCGCCGCCGAGCGTCCGCTCCAGATATTCATCGTTCGATCCTTCCATCACCGATTGCGCGCCGCCGCCACGTGGCTCGCAATAACTCTTGGACCGACTGTGAAGCAACCAGCTAAATTTCACCAGCCAATAATCCGTCACCGCTAAACACTGATTACAAACAGGCAAACTCACAGAGATTCCGCATCCCTACACACTCCTGTCATTCCTACATGTGTTCCCGTCATTCCCGCGAAAGCGGGAATCCATACGGGCGACACGGCCTGGCAATGGGTTCCCGCTTTCGCGGGAATGACGAGAGAAATATGGCGGAATGATGAAAGGGAGAGAACGCGGGAACGACAGGAGGGAGGAAACGATGGGCGGAAGGAAACAATGGGAGAGAGGAAACGACGGAGGTGAGGAGGGGAAGTTTCCCGAGCCCCGGATTCTGAGAGCTCCCCCTCTGGGGGAGCTGCCGCGTAAGCGGCTGAGGGGGCTCCCCGCAGTCCGGAAACGGGGAAGCCCCCTTCCGCCACTCCGTGGCGACTTCCCCCAGAGGGGGAAGTTTGGGACTCCTGCCCTCCCCCATTCCATCACGCCCGATCTTTCCCTTCTCTGCCATCCCCGCTTTCGCGGGAATGACGAGCGAAATATGCGGAATGATGAAAGGGAGAGAGCGGGAAGTATCCGGAGTCTCCAGCCTCCAGCAGGGGAGTGTGGGATCAAGGCTCCCCCTCTGGGGGAGCTGCAGCGTAGCGGCTGAGGGGGCTTCCCTGCAGCGGGGGCGCTCCGGTTAACGAGCGCGAAATCGTTGCCCTTATCCATTCGGTAGAATGGCTCTGGAGCGAATATGACAAGTACACGGCTACGCGTGGCGATGGCGGTCGCTCCCGCGCGGAGCCTCAAGGAGAAGTGAGCACATGGCGACGAAACAATACGACGTGATGAACCTGGACTCGGAAGACTTCTCATCCGAGCATTACCAGGCAATCAACCTACATAACTTTGAGCAGCTCGAGCAGATTCAGGCCCTGCCCGACGAGGTGGTGTACAACATCAACGTCGTTGGCCGCGTCCTGCCGTTCAAGTCGAATCGCTATGTCGTTGATCATCTGATCGACTGGTCCGACGCGCTCAATGACGGCATGTTCCGCCTGACCTTCCCGCAGAAGGACATGCTCGCTGCAGCTGACTTCGACCGCATGGCCGCGGCGATCGACTCGGGGAAGAACTCCCGCGAGCTGAAAGTCGTAGCGGACGAGATTCGAATGACGCTGAATCCGCACCCGGCGGGTCAGATGGAACACAACATGCCGCAGTACCAGAATGAACCGCTGGTCGGCATGCAGCACAAGTACCGTGAGACGGCGCTGTTCTTCCCCTCTCAGGGGCAGACCTGCCACGCCTACTGCACGTTCTGCTTCCGCTGGCCGCAGTTTGTGGGACTTGAGGGCAAGAAGTTTGCGATGCGTGAAGGGCAGCTGCTGCGCGGCTATCTCTCGGAGCACCATGAGATCTCGGACGTGCTCTTCACCGGCGGCGACCCGCTGATCATGAAGACGAAGACGCTGCGCGAATACATCGAGCCGCTGACCAAACCCGACGCGGGACATAATCTACGGACCGTCCGCATCGGCTCCAAGGCGATCGCCTATTGGCCGCACCGCTTCGTCTATGACGACGATGCAGAGGACCTGCTCAACCTGTTCCAGGAGGTCACCGACGCCGGCATGCAGCTGGCGTTGATGGCTCACTTCAACCATCCGGCCGAGTTGCGCACGCCGGTCGCTCTGGAAGCGGTACGCCGAATTCGAGCCACTGGCGCTCAGATTCGCACTCAGACGCCGCTGCTCAATCACATCAACGCCGATCCGCATCTGCTTGCCGACATGTGGGCCGAGCAGGCGCAGGCGGGTTGTGTGCCCTACTACCTGTTCGTCGCTCGCGACACCGGCGCGAAGCGTTATTTCGAGCTGCCCCTGGTCGACTGCCAGGAGATCTTCCGCGGCGCCTATCAGCGCGTCTCGGGTGTGGCGCGGACGGTGCGCGGGCCGTCGATGTCGGCGACACCGGGCAAGGTGCAGATTCTCGGTGTGACGGAGCATCGAGGTGAGCGCCTGATCGTGCTGCGCTTCCTGCAGGGTCGTGACCCCGACTGGGTCGGCGTACCGTTCTTCGCCAAGTATTCCGATACCGCCAGCTGGCTCGACGAACTGGAACCGGCTGAGGGTGGTGAATTCTTCTACGAGGAGCGGCTGCGAGAGCTGTTGGCTGAAGAAGGCTCGCCCTGGTCGCGTCCTGACGTTGCAGTGCAACTGCTCGACGCATCGGCTGCGGGCTAGTCGGTCATTGCGGGTATGACATCCGACGCACGGCGGGACGATGATCCCGTCGTGCGGCCGGGCACACCGTCATTCCATTGTCTGGCGGATGAGTGCGGCGCCATGTGTTGCCGCAATCCCTACCGGGTGGATCTTGGCGAGCATGAGGTGAGCCGTCTCGCCGCTGTCGTCGATGTGGCTATGGCGCTTGACGAGCGGGCGTCGATGGTGCTCATGCGGCAGCAGGATGACGCTTGTGTCCTGCTCGGAGACGATCTGCGCTGTACCGCTTATCAGGCTCGTCCGAACGGCTGTCGGGACTATCCGTTCCGCTTGGTGATGGAGGACGGGGAGTCGTTACAGGTAATCCGCGATCTGGCCTGTCCTGGATTTGTTGGCGCGCCAATGAGCGAGGCGGATTACGAAGCGTTGATCGACCAATTGTTACCACGCTCAGAGCAACACTGACAGTTTGTCGACGAAGCGGCGTACATCAGCAAGGTCTTTGGCAACGTTCTCCGCCGTATTCCAGTTTTCGTAGAAGTTTGTGTGGAGGGCGTTCGCGATGCCAAAGAAACGCCGGATGTCTTCGTCATGGGTCTCCGCGGTCAATTGACCAACAACAC
>RKRS01000266.1 GCA_007571275.1 Dehalococcoidia bacterium | reverse complement strand
ACGTCGGCCGCCTCTACTCGCCGAATGGCGACCTACAGTTGATAGAGATTGACGCCCGTGGCGTGATCACGAGCGTGTCGGGAATGCTCGAATAGCGAATGGGGAGGCAGGTCATAGCCATGGCCGAGTTCCGCAGCATTATCGACGACCGATACGAAGAAATCGCCCACTGGCGCGACACCGACGCCGGCATCGAAGCGATCTGCGCCATTCATTCGACGGCGCGCGGTCCGGCGATTGGCGGAACGCGCTGGCAGCCGTACCGCGACTACGACACCGCTCTGGCCGATGTCCTGCGCCTCTCGGAGGCAATGACCCTGAAGTCCTCGGCCGCTCGACTACCGTTCGGCGGCGGCAAAGCCGTCGTGATCGGCGATCCGACAACCAAGACCGCCGAGCAGCTACGCAGCTACGCCGAGTTCGTCAATCGCTTTGACGGCCGCTATGTGACAACAACGGATGTTGGAACCACGACGGACGAGATCGATCAGATCGCGCAATGGACCGCGCACGTTGTGGGCACGTCATCCGCGCTCGGTGGCTCGGGTGACACTTCCGAGCTCACGGCGGTCACGGTGCTCAGTGGCATCTACGCAACGCTTGCCGCCCTGGACGGTGATCCGAGTCCGGCAGGGCGAACGATCGTCGTGCTCGGCGTCGGCAAGGTTGGAGCGAAAGTCGCTCGGGCGTTGTCCGAGAACGGCGCTCGCGTAATGGTGGCCGATATCCGCGCGATCGCGGCGGCGGCTCTGGCCGCTGAGATTGGCGCGCGCACCGTTTCGGTCGACGATGCGCTGGTCACCCAGTGCGACGTTCTGTCGCCCAACGCGCTGGGAGGCGTCTTCGACGCGCGGTCCATATCGGCGCTGCAGTGTCGCGCGATCTGCGGCGGCGCGAACAATCAACTCGCGCGGGATCCCGAGGACGCGGCGCTGATCGCCGAACACGGCATCCTCTACGCGCCCGATTACGTCGTCAACTCCGGCGGGGTTATTTCGGTTGCGCAGGATGTCGCAGGCTGGAGCGTTGACGAAGCGGTCGAATACGCGCAGGGCGTCTATGAGACGACACTCGAGATCTTCGAGTTGGCCGAGCGTCGCGGCGTTACGACTGCTCTTGCGGCCAGGGACTTCGCGCTGGCTCAGCTCCCCACACTGGCGTCCTGAGGGACACCCGACTCGCAACGGGCTACCATACACGAAAATCACCGTAGCGCTACGGAGCAGGAGCCTCAACATGTCTCTCACCGTGCATGGCATTCCCGTCATCGACATCGACAGCCATTACACCGAACCGCCCGACCTCTGGACCTCACGCGCGCCGGCCAAGTACAAGGACGCGGTGCCCCACATCGTGATCAACGATCAGGGTCAGCAGCGCTGGCAGGTGCTGGACGACATCGACTTTGGGCCGCCCGGATTCACGGTCGTCCGCGAAGACGGAAAGAAAGAGTACGGCACCATCTCCCTGGACAGCTTCGAGCAGATGTCCAGAGCCGCGACCGACCCGAAAGAGCGGCTCAAGCTGCTTGACCAGCTGGGCGTCGCCCAGCAGATCGTCTACCCCAACGTGGCCGGATTCGGCTCGCAGAACTTCGTCCGCATCGAGGATAAGGAACTGCGCAACATCTGCTGCACGATCTACAACGACGCGGTCGCCGAGCTCCAGGAAGCGGGCGCGGACCGCTTGTTCCCGCAGGGGCTGGTGCCCTTCTGGGACATCCCCGCAGCGGTCGAGGAGCTCAAGCGGATCCACGATATGGGCCTGACCGGTATCACGATGTGCGATACGCCCGAAGCATTCGGATTGCCCTACCTCAATGACCCGGCCTGGGACCCGTTCTGGGACACCTGCGCCAACATGGAGATGGCGGTCAACTTCCACATCGGCGCCGGCGCGGGCGTCGCGGACAAATTGATCTGGGACGGCTATGGTCCGCAACGCCGCCTGGCGATGGGTTCGATCTGTCTGTTCATTACCAACTTCAAGGTGATCATCAACCTCATCTTCTCTGGTTTATGCGAGCGTTATCCGACCCTGAACTTCGTCTCCGTTGAGTCCGGCATCGGCTGGGTGCCGTTCCTGCTGGAGGCGATGGATTATCAGTTCGAAGAGACGGTCCCGACCGAGCGCGAAGGTCTGACGATGAAACCGTCGGAGTACTTCCGTCGACAGATCTACGCGTCCTTCTGGTTCGAGGACTTCGGCCCACGCGCGACCATCGCCGAGATCGGCGAGGACAACGTGATGTTTGAGACCGATTTCCCCCACCCGACCTGCCTCTACCCGCGAGCGCAGGAGCACGTGACCCAGGTGCTCACCGACCTCGACGAAGGCATCCGCGAGAAGGTCCTACGCACAACGGCCGAACGCATCTATCATCTACCGCCGGCGCCAGCCTCGATCTACGAAAGCGCAGCGGCGGGAGGATAACTGCCGAACCGGTAGCCACCCAGAATGCTCCTCCAGACGGGGGAGCATTTTCTATGCGCGATCCAAATCACGCCCGTGTTGACGACGAA
The DNA here is from genome assembly GCA_007571275.1 of Dehalococcoidia bacterium. Classification (GTDB taxonomy): domain Bacteria; phylum Chloroflexota; class Dehalococcoidia; order Bin125; family Bin125; genus Bin125. The sequence goes on along the minus strand of RKRS01000266.1, from coordinate 1,697 downwards.
TAGAAACGGAGCCGAATGATGCCAGGACGACTCGAAGGCAAAGTGGCGATCGTGACCGGAGGCGGCGCCGGGATGGGCGCCGCCGAGTGCCGTCTCTTCGCCCGCGAGGGCGCGGCCGTGGTGATCGTCGATCTCTATGAAGAGGGCGGCCGCGAGGTGGAAGCAGAGATTCGTTCGGCCGGCGGCGCCGCGAACTTCGCCAGGATGGACGTCACCGCCGAGGAAGAGTGGAACGCGCTCCTGACCTCAACGCTGGAAATGTACAACGGTCGGCTGGACGTGCTGGTCAACAATGCCGGCCTCTCCTCTACGTCCGAGGACGATCCCAACTCCACCGAAGGCTGGCATCGGATCATGAATGTCAACGCGACCGGCGTGTTTCTCGGCACGAAGCTCGGCGCAGCCTCGATGCTGGCCGCCGGCAACGGTGGCTCGATCGTCAACATCTCCTCGATCTACGGCTTTGTCGGCTCAGATGGCGGCCATCCCGCCTACCACGCCTCCAAAGCCGCGGTGCGCAACTTCTCCAAGGCGATGGCGGTGCGGCTCGGTCCACAGGGAATTCGCGTCAACACCGTGCATCCTGGCTTCATGCCGCCGATGCGGTCGGGAATCAGCATCTCCGACGAGGCGCGGCAGCGACTGGTCCGTGCGATTCCGCTTCGCCGCACTGGTGAGGTCGATGAAGTCGCCAATGGTGTGCTCTTCCTCGCATCCGACGAGTCGTCGTACGTGACCGGATCGGAGCTCAAGATCGACGGTGGCTTCCTTGCCCGTTGATGAGATGTGAACAGAGCCACTCTCTGGTTGACAGGCTCTGTAACGGTTCGGCAGAGTGCAGGAGCGTGTTCGTAAGCCAAGCGCAAAATCAGTTGACGGACGCGAAACTCACGCAATGCTGGTTCGTGTCGGCGATAGGCTGAGATCAACAAACTTCCAACATGGCAGGCGCGGTGAACGAGGAGCCGGGAATGCGAACCATCTTGCTTGATAGCACGGCGAGACGGTTGGGAATGAGCATCGCACTGCTAGCCGGGCTGGCGGTGTTGTTGGTCTCCTTAACGCCAAGAGTCCACTCCCAGCTACCACCGCCTGCCCCTCACTGGTACTGGGGCATTGACGCTGACGCTTACGCCGGAGCGGAAATCAAGGTCTTCGATCAGGATGGCAACGAGGTCATCATCGATGCAGAAGGCAGCGGGCGTGTCGACAGCGATGGCGGCTGGTGGGTCGCGGTGCTTCAACTGCAGGCAACGCAGATCAGGCTGCGCCTGATCACGGACTCCATCGCTCGCGAAACAGATCTGTTGGACGTCATCAGCGGCGGGTTCGATCCGCGCGGCACTTCGATTGCTGATTTCAAGCATGTGGTCACTGACTCCATCTCCAGCATCGGGGACTCTGCAACGATCTCAGTTCGCATCATCGCCCGGCGAGCTGAGGACGGTCGGATCGAGTTCGGTATGCGAGGACCTGACGGCGTCGATATTCTGCCACCCGCGCGCTTCTTCCCGGACGGAGGGCCTGGTCACAGTCTGTGGCTGCGGAGCACGGAGATCGACTTTGGCGGCGGCTACGTCGGCTGGATCATCGCCCGATATGTCGAAGCGGACGGACGAACCGAGTTCGGCTTCCAGGTTGAGGGCTATGAGGACATCTTCCCGCGAGCCCGATTCTTCCCCGCTGACGGTCCAGAC
>RKRS01000023.1 GCA_007571275.1 Dehalococcoidia bacterium | reverse complement strand
CGTCGCCAGTCCGTGCTCGGTCTTCACTCCCGAGCTGTTGCCCGCGCGATGGATGGAGCCGTTCGTTCCATTGAGTTCCATCACCGGCTGTAATCCAGGGCTATCGGGGGCAATCGAGATCCCTGCAGCCGCCGCTTCTGCGGCCAGGCGAGCGCGGGCTGACTCAACTTCACGTAGCGCTGCACTGGCTTCAACGTCTTGCCGCTCGGCCAGAACCTGCAACCGCTGTCCCTGCTCGAGGTCGCTGGCCGCCTCCGCTCGCCGATGCTCCAGGAGCGCGAGACGTTCTACAGCCATCTGACGCGCGCTCGTATCGGCAGCCGCCAATTCCGCAGCCTCCAGTTGAGGCGCTCGTTCTCGGATTGCAGTTTCGACATCGGCCAGCTCGCGCCGCACGGCAGTGAGCCGCGCTCGGTCAGCTCGAGCGCGGCTCTGCACGTCAGCCTGTACTCGTGCCTCCGCCAACTCCGCAGCGCGGCGATCTCGCTCCCGCTCAAGCTGAGAAATGTCCACAGAGGCTATCGGCGCTATTGAATCCAGCTCCTGCGCCGATTCTCGTTCATTGCGACGCGCCCGCTCGAGTTTCTGGCGCAACCTGCGAACCTCGCGTGCATCAGATCGCTGTTGAGCCATGGCGGCAGCACGCTGGCGACGAATCGTTTCCTGGCTGAGGCGAGACTCGGAAGCGGCTCGCCTGGCCATGTCTGCGCAGGCGGTCGCCTGCGACACAGCCAATTCCAGACCATCCAGCAACTGTTGCGCGTTTGCTGCTGCTTGCGTTGTTCGTAGCCGGTCATCCAGCTCGTCCCGTTCCGACCTCAGGCGCGTCAGTTGTTGTCTGAGCCGATTTGCGCCCGGTCGTGAACCACCGTGAACCACGCCATCGGGACGAACCATGATCCCCTTGGCCGTGACGGCTACGTGGCCGGTTTCGGCAGTACGTTTGGCGGTCTCAGGGTCATCAACAAAGTCAACCGCTGCGAACAGCGAGTCGATGAGCTCCAGAGCTTGTTCATCTACCAACGCGGTTACCCGCCCTGCATCAGCCTCGAGGGCGCGCTCAACAACCGAGATCGCCTCGTCGAGATCACGGCAAAGTACTGCATCCATGAGCTCGCCGAACACGGCGTCCGCGCGGACGTCATCGCTTGTTTTTGAACGAACAATCGCCCGAAGCGTGTCGGATTTCTCGTCCGACTGCGTGAGCACCGCGATTTGCCGTTCGATGTCGTCGAGCCGTTGCCTGAACCTCGATCGTTGTGTCTCCTGGCGCTGCGTTGCCTCACGAGCCTCGGCGAGCCGACGTTCGGCTCGCCGCAGTTCGCCTTCAGCGCGTTCGAGCTCGGCTTGAGCCTTTGCCTCGGCGCGCCTGGCGACATGCTGGTCGCGAGCTGACAGATACCGGTCAGCGGCATTCGCCTTCCAGCGCCTGACCAGCGGCGCTGCCTGGGTGCGTACGTTCTTGATCTCGGCCAGCGCTCGTTCATGTTGCGCTGAGGCTGTGGTCTGAGCGCGTTCCTTGCGGTTGCGTTCGCTCCGGGCAGCACTGAGCCGAGCAGTCACGTCGGACATCGCGCGCTCGCTGGCTTCGAGATCCACCGCCTGCAAATCGGGCGTGGCCGGTAATCTCGACGCCAGTTCCTGGACTTCGCGACTCAGCCATGAACGCTGCTGCTGATCAAGCTCCTGTTGATGTTCCAGGCTGCGAAGTTTCGACCTGGCCGTCCGCAGCTGCTCGGTGGCGGCATCGACAGTCCGGCGAGCGACCGAATTTTCGCGCTCGACAGTGGCCAACGTATTGGTCGCTGTCTCGCGACGCTGTTCCGCAGCAGCTCTGGCTCTGGCGGCCGTTGCCGCCGCCTTGCGTCGATCCAGCAGCTGCGCCTCAACCTCAGCTGCCGCAGCCTGAAAGTACACGCTCTGGGCTGTCTCAAGTCGCTGCTCAAGATCCGCGAGTCGCCGGGCTCGGCGGGCGGAGCGTTCCAGACTTCTCAAACGTGGCGCCAGTTCGTCCCGTAGCAGGCGAGCGCGAGCCAAGTCTTCCTGGGCCCGCTGGCGACGGCGACGAGACTCCTCCATGCGATGACGGTGCTGCCTGACTCCACCTACCTCTTCAATCGCCTGACGACGCTCATGCGGTCGGAGGCGAAGCATCTCGTCGACGAGACCCTGGCTCATCAGCGCAAACCCGCCCGCGCCGAGACCACCGCTGCGGAACAGATCCTGAACGTCCCGCAGCCGTGCGGTCCTGCCATTGACTCGCACTTCCGACTGTCCATCACGATGTACCCGACGCAGGATTTCCACTTCGGCGGCATCGAGATCAAGCCAATGGTCGCTGTTGTCGAAATGGGCGCGTACCTCTGCGAAGCCGCTCGGCGCGCGGTCGCGGCCTCCGGAGAACACGACATCCTCGGCGCGCTTGGCACGCAGTGTCCGACCGGAGCCGGCGCCAATCACCCAGCGCAGGGCGTCCATGATGTTTGATTTGCCGGAACCATTGGGGCCAACGATGGCAGTGACCGGGGCGTCAAACTGCAAAGTGGCGCGAGTGGCGAACGACTTGTAGCCATGCAGATCGACTGCGCGTAGCCGCATCAGGCCGTCTGTTCCTGCAGTGATACGAGCGCTCGGTGGGCGGCGTCCATCTCTGCTGCCTGCTTGCTGCGTCCCTCACCTTCAGCCAACTCGCAGCCATCGATCATCACGACAGCGCGAAAGAAGCGGTCATGCGCTGGCCCTGACTCGTCGATGATTGCGTAGCTCGGTTTGGCCCCATTCCGCGACTGAGTGAACTGTTGCAGCTGCGACTTTGCATCCTCTCGAATCTGATCGACGGTCAGAGTCTCGAGGTGAGGTTGGATCAGTTGGTGAATGACATCCTGCACCGCTTGCTCACCGCCGTCGAGCCAGACCGCGCCAAAGGTCGCCTCAAGCGCTCGGCTGAGCACAGTGAGCCGTTCCCGCGCGCCGTCGTTGGCGATTCCCGCTCCCAGCAACAAGCACTCGCCCAGCTTTAGATCCCTGCCGATTCTGCCGAGGGTGTCATTGCGCACGAGTTGCGAGCGCGCCACGGTCATCCAACCTTCCGAGGCGTCCGGGAAGTCTGAGTAGAGCCGCCGCGCGACAACCGCGCCAAGCACCGCGTCGCCGAGGAACTCAAGTCGCTCGTTCGACTCAAGGTCAGGATCGTGCGCTTCGTTGAGGTATGAGCGATGCACCATCGCCTGACGGAGCAACTCGATATCTGAGAATCGGTACTGTAGCCGATCCTGGAGTTGTTCGAGCTGGCGTTCAGGCGAGCGGCCCATGTCCACCTCACTGTACTGAGACGATCAATTGGCCGTCGGTGCTCAGAACGATGCCCCAGCATCTACGGTGATGACGAGAGCTATAGCAATGACCACACCGCAGTCCTTGGGCCGTGACCTCAGTGGGCGTCTGTTCCAGCTGCTTCGACGTCGTTCCGAGGCTACGCAAGCGCTGGTTCAGACGTTATGTCATTCATGCTCTGTTGAGGGGTATGCCCTCTTCGTCGTCGGCGGTCTGATTCGAGATCTGCTGCTGGATGAGCCATATCTCGAGGCTATGCCGCTCGACCTTGATCTCACGGTCGACGGGGACCCATCACCTCTATATGGCGTGCTGGCGGAAGCAGCCAACGCCCAACCGAGGATTCACGATCGTTTCGGAACGGCCAGCGTGTCCCTTGCCGATGGCGTCCATATCGATCTCGCCCGCACCCGGAGCGAGCGTTATCCCGCTCCCGCTGCGCTGCCGCTGGTGACGCCCGCCCCGATTGACGTCGATCTGCAGCGGCGCGACTTCACCATCAACGCCGCTGGCCTGGCGTTGACCGGAGAACGGGCGAACCAAATCATTGATCCGCACGGGGCTGTTCGAGATCTCAGACGACGGTTGATCAGAACGTTGCACAGGGACTCATTTCGGGATGATCCCACCCGGCTCATCCGCGCAGTCAGATACGCCTCGCGTACTGGCGGAGTCATCGAGCGTGGGACGTTGGCGGACGCCCGACGGGATCGCGTGTATCTCAAGGCGTTGAGTCCAGGCAGGTTTGGCGACGCGTGGCGGCTATTGCTGAGCGAACCAGAAGCGAGGACGGCGCTGGAAATCGCCCGACGGCTGAAGATTCCGCAGTCTCGGGAGACGCGTTGGTTCGTCCCAACTGCTGCGCTTACGGCATTCGAGACAGCAGAACAATTCTGGGCATCGATGGGAT
>RKRS01000069.1 GCA_007571275.1 Dehalococcoidia bacterium | reverse complement strand
GAGGGGGAGCTACGACTCACTATCTTCACACTCCCCCTTGGGGGAACTGCGACTCTTGGTTCCATACTCCCTCCACTGGGGGGAGCTGCGCCTTACCATCCCCATACTCCCCCCTCTGGGGGGAGATGCCGCAGGCAGAGGGGGGCTTCCCCCGCACATCCGCCGTAAGCCCCTTCAGTCACTTCGTGACAGCTCCCCCAAGGGGGAGCAATAGCTTGCTCGCCTCGTTTTCATGCCTGAGGCGATGCGCCGACGATGTGCATCCGACCGGTCTCGCCGGCGACGTCGTCGACGTAGTAAAGCCGCTGCGCTCCAACCTGGACATACGTCGGCGCCACCATCCGACCTGAGCGATTGACCTTCGGATCCACCGCAAACGTGGGGTGCGACCCGTCAGTGTCACAGCGCTCGTCATCGAGCGCGGCGGGATGGCCGCTCTCCGAGCACCAGCGAGCGAAGTCGCCGTGGAACTCGAACCAGTCGCCCTCGCAGGCCTCGGCAAACTCCTGCATTGCTCCCAGCGCGGTCCAGAGCGCGGTCTCGTCCGCCACCTCCGGCATCGACCAGAGCGCTACGCGAGGCAAGTGCGCGACCGTCGCATCGAGCAGGTCTGCGGACAGCGGCGGATCGATATCAGACCAACGCGGCGGCGAGTCTGGGGACGGCTGTGACAGCCGACGCTCCAGTTCATACGCGCGGGCTCGCGCTGCGCGTAGCGCGTCGACGCTCGGCGGCGGCTCGTCGGGAGCCGCCACCCTCAGTGCGCGTTGTTGTCGCAGTTCGGCCTCAAGCGCCTCGATCTTCGCCGCCTGCTCCGGATCGGGGACGACGACCTGCTCGATCACCCGCTCCGGCTCTGGCGGTGGTCGTCGTGGTGGCGGCGCGGATGGTCTCGAGCTGGTCTGCCGCTCGACCCACAGCAATGCCGCAATCGCGCCAGTGACCATCGCCAGCAGCGTTTGCAGCAGTCTGCCCACAAGCGGCTCCTTAGCTCAGCTCGATCCGGCAATCGGTACGAGATGGTGCGGACCGATGAACCCGATGTGAACCAGCCCGGTCTGACCGCTGGTGTCGTCGTGGAAATAGACGCGCGGGATCTGCTGTCCTCCGCCCTTGACCGGCTTGAGGTGCGCCTCCATGGATAGCCTGCCATCAGCACTGATCTGCCGGTCAACCTCGAAGACGCGACTGCTGGAGTGCATCGCGCTCGTAGCTTCAGATTCCTTCATCGCGATCTTCTCGAGCGGCAAAATATGCTCGCATCCGCTGTGCTGATTCCACTCGAAGAATCCGCCGTTGAACTGCTGGCTGGCGAGCGCATACTCCTGCAGAGCTCCCAACGCTTGCCAGGTGTGTTTCAGCCATTGGGTTCGCTCACGCGCGCTATCCAACTCTTCTGGTCGCCTGATGGCTGAATCCGGGATGCACAATCTACTGAACGACGACCGAGCTCTGGCCGCCAGGCTCGTGAACGTGTCTGGTGGAAGCGTCTTCGTCCAGTCCGGCGCGACTGGTCTCTGGCGCCGCTGCGAATCAAGCTCATCAAGGCGCGTCGTCAGGAATCCGATCTTGGAGTTTGCTTCATCCAGGTGCGCTTCGTTCTGCAATAACGCTGCCTGTAGCTGTTGAACTTCTCCCTGCAAGGCTTGTTCGCTCTGTTCCAGGTTGCGCTCGCGCTCACGGAGCGTTTTGATCTCTCGTTGGAGCTCTTCGCTGGCGGCCAGGCTCTGCCCCACCTGACTGCCAAGCACTTCGCCATCGTTCTCCAACACACCGAGGCGTTGCGCTGTTTCCGCTTCCCGCTGCCGTATGAGCCTGGCTTGCTGCTCGAGCATGTCCTCCTGCTCGGCCAGCCGGAGGACCTGGGTCTCTAGCTCGTCCTCCTGCTTGCGCAGACCGTCCATTCGCTCCGACAGGCGCTGCACCTGTGTTTCCAGCTCACCCTCCTGCTCGCGGAGGCCAGCTTCACGCCGCGAAAGCCCCTGCACTTGCGATTCCAGTTCCGTCTCGCGCTCAGCCAGTCGGAGGACTTGATCCTCCAGGTTGTCTTCCTGCCGACGTAGCGCGCCGATCTGGGACTCAAGGATGGTCTCCTGCTCCCCAAGTTTGCTGATCTGCTCGCTCAATCGGGCTTCCGAACGCTGTGTTGCTTGCCGCTCTTTCGACATCCACCCGATCAGGGCAAGCGCGACGCCGGCGCCGACTACCAGTCGTACGGAGCCGTGAAATCGCTGCGACCTTACCTGTTCCCGTGCTTCGCGCTCGGCTATAGCCTGACGCTCGGCCTGGAGCTGCATCTGCTCCGCGATCTGTGTCGTGCGGCGTCGAACTGCCAACGACAACCAGGAAATCCCCGCGAGCACGATGGCGATTGCCAGCCTGTAGTCAACGTGTCTACCCATGATCGATCACCGATCTCCTCCGCGTACGCCTTCCAGCCAGGTCAGGCATTTGGCGTAGATCGCCTGAGTAATCAGCTCGCGCGAGAGCAGATAGTTGAGCAGGCCCTCCAACGTCAACAGCGAATGCACGGTGACGCCATCCCGACGCAACCGCTCGACGCCGCCTGCCCCGCGGTCGATCAATACGAAGGCGTCATGCACCATCAGGCCGGCCGAGCGCAGTAAATCAGCAGTTTCCGCGAGCGAGCCGCCGCGCGTCATCAGGTCATCAACTAGGATCACGGTCTGACCCGGGTAGTACGCTCCCTCGATCTCCTCCGCCACGTGGCGGATCTGACTGGTCGGGTGGACATAGATCATCGGCACATTGCTCGATAACGAGAACGCGGTTGCGGCGTGCAGCCCACCCATCGGGACGCCGGCGATCAGCTCGAACGGCGCGATCGTCGGACGCAGCATCCCGCCCAACATGCGAGTTTCGTCACTGAGCAGCTCACCGATCCGCCGCAGCGCCCAGGGATGCGCAATCAGGCGGCGGACGTTGATGTAGACGGGTGAGCCGAGCGTCGCGCCGAGATCAAAATCGCCAAACATGATCCCGCCCGAATCCCACAGAGCCCGCGCCAACCAGAGGTTGCCGGGTTCGTCGCCCTGCGGCGTCCAGGCGGCGCGACCGGAAGCTGACATCAGCCGCTCGCCGGCGTCGGGACTGAGTTCGGCAGCGGTTGGCCGCTCAGCCCCGCGCGTAGATTCGCGACTGCCATATCCGCCATCTTGCTGCGCGTCGCCATCGAGGCTGAGCCGATGTGCGGCAGCACGACCACGTTCTTCATCGTCAACAGTGGCGAGTCCATCGAGAGCGGTTCCACTGCGGTCACGTCGAGACCTGCCCCACCAATCTGACCGTCCCGTAACGCCGTCACGAGCGCTTCTTCGTCCACGATTGGCCCGCGCGCTGTGTTGATCAGGATCGCTCCTGGGCGCATCCGCTCAAACGCATCAGCGTTGATCAGCCCGCGCGTGTCATCGGTCAGGGCGACGTTGACCGAGACGAAATCCGACTCCGCCAGCACTGCGTCGAGCGAGCGTTCCTCAGCGCTCAGGGCTGCGGCGGCATCGGGTCGCGGCGTGCGATTCCAGCACAGCACCCGCATCCCGAAGCCCTGCGCTCGTCGCGCCACGGCCTGGCCGATGGCGCCGAAGCCGATTACGCCCAGCGTCGCGCCGAAGACATCGGCGCCGGCCATCTGCGTCGGTGCCCAGGTGTTCCACTCGCCAGCCTTGACATACTCAGCCGCCTCCACAATCCGCCGCGCCGAGGCCAGAATCAGCGCCCAGGCGATGTCAGCGGTCGTTTCGGTCAGGACGCCCGGCGTATTGCCGACGGGTATCCCTCGCGCCGCGCATGCAGCCACGTCAACGTTGTCCACGCCGACAGCCATCTGCGAGACAACCTTGAGCTGAGAACCGGCGGCGTCGAGTACCGCGGCATCAATCCGGTCAGTGATCAGACAGATGAGGCCATCGACGCCATCGACGCGCTCCAGCAGCGCCTCACGCGGGGGCGGGAAATCATCTGGCCAGACGTCCAGATCAAACGCCGGATCATCACGCAGCTCGGCGAAGCCTGATCCGGGTAGCACGCGCGTGACGAAGACTCGATAGGGCGCTGTCATCGTTCGCCTCCCGTTACGGCCAAGATACTAGGCTGTTGGATGATGGCTAGTGATGCCGACGTTGCTGACGACCGAGCTGTGGGAAGCTGATGTCGTCGCGTTTCCCGTTCGCGCCTGGACCACTGGGACCACTGGCAATCCTGTCTCTGATCGGCGTGGCGGCGCTCGCGCTCG
>RKRS01000155.1 GCA_007571275.1 Dehalococcoidia bacterium | reverse complement strand
GTCAGGAGCGTGAGCCAGTTAGTCGGCGGCGCGGATGTCGCCGGACTTGGCCCTGGCTTCGCGGTCGGCCGCTTCAAGTGCAGCGCGCTTGATGAAGCGGCCGAGCGGCTCGGAGCCCCGTGACGGACGAGCCTTCAGCAGGGCAATCTCTTCCCGATTGAACTCAATCTCAATACGAAGCCGCCCAGGACCCTTCATGGCTGGATCGAATGGTATCTCAGGAGTATCGGGAGCTAAGGGGGTGTCAATGTGCACAGGCGATCGTCGCGTGGTCATCGAGTGCGCATCCTTCCTCCTGGCTGATGGTATCGGGTCTGCTCGCCGGGTGTGGACACCCACCCGGTGACGACACGGGATTGTCGTTCATCGTCAGGCGTTTCAAGGATGAAGGTCAGCAGTCGACCACGATGATCTGGTCCGACCATCTTGACTCGTTCGGGTTGAACATCCTCATTCCCTGACTCGTCGAATCGAATTCGGACAGGTTGCGAAAAGTACTTGGCGGGCCCGTCCCACACATCATCTGCGTCTTCCATTGTCAGTCCGTGCGACCACAGGTGCTCGCCGGTTACATGGTTGCCAGTGACGCCACCGTATGGGATATCCGGCATTTCGCATCCGACAGTCGAGATAACATGAAGCCCCGCCGGGTGGCGGGGCTTCGATGTTGGAACACCGTGCAGCCTGGTTTAGTGTGCGGCGACGGCTTCCTGACCAAACTGCGCGGCTTCGGTTGAACCGCTGAGCGCGGTCGTCGCGGCGTCGCCGCCGGTGACCGTCAGCAACACCTCGTCGAAGTAGGAGGTGCCAGCTTCGCGCTGGTGCTTGGTCGCGGTGTAGCCGTAGGTCTCGGCCTCGAACTCACCCTCCTGCAACTCGACGTAGGCGGCCATGCCGCGATCACGGTAGCCGCTGGCGAGATTGAAGGTGTGGTAGTTGATCCCGTGCCAGCCAGCCAGGGTGATGAATTGGAAGCGATAGCCCATGCTCGCCAGCTCCTCCTGGAAGTTGGCGATGGTGGAGTCGTCGAGATGACGTTTCCAGTTGAACGAGGGCGAGCAGTTGTAAGCGAGCATCTTGTTCGGGTACTCGGCGTGCAACGCCTGCGCGAAGTCGCGCGCCTCGCCGATGTCAGGCACTGAAGTCTCACACCAGATCAGGTCAGCGTGTGGGGCGAAGGCCAAGCCGCGGGCAATGGCCGAGTCGATACCGCCGGTGACCGAGAAGTAGCCTTCGGCAGTGCGCTCGCCGGTGGTGAAGTCACGGTCGCGCTCGTCGATGTCGGTCGTCAACAGAGTCGCCGAGAGCGCGTCGGTGCGCGCCATCAGGATGGTCGGAACGTCCATTACGTCGGCGGCGAGACGGGCCGCCTGCAGGGTGCGAACATGCTGCGCGGTCGGGACAAGCACCTTGCCGCCCATGTGGCCACACTTCTTCTCGGCGGCCAATTGGTCCTCGTAGTGGACGCCGCCAGCGCCAGCCTCGATCATGTTGCGCATCAGCTCGAAGGCGTGGATGGGACCGCCGAAGCCGGCCTCGGCGTCAGCCACGATCGGCAAGTAATAGTCGACGCTCGCACGTCCTTCCAGGCGGTCAACCTGGTCAGCGCGCATCAACGCGTTGTTGAGACGCTTGACCAGCGAGGGCACGCTGTTGACGGGGTAGAGCGACTGATCGGGGTAGGTATGCCCCGAGGTATTGGCGTCGGCGGCGACCTGCCAACCTGAAACATAGATGGCCTGCAAACCGGCCTTCGCCATTTGCACCGCCTGAGCGCCGGTCACGGCCCCGAAGGTGCGCACGAAGTCGGTGTCCTGCATCGCGTTCCAGAGTCGCTCAGCGCCATTACGAGCCAACGCAGACTCCGGCAGCAGCGACGGGCGCAGCTTGAGTACGTCGGCGGCCGTATAGTTCCGCTGTACTCCGGCCCAGCGCGGATTCGTCGCCCACTCGTGCTCGAGCGCGGCGGCGGCGCTTTCCAGCGGGATGCTCGTGCCGTTCGTCGTCATCTAGGATCCTCCGTGGCTGTCCGTGTCCGAACCTTGGCGTCGGTTCACGTCTGTCGGCTCTGCAGCCGTTATGCCTGTGGTTGGGGGGCGCTCGTTCACTCTGTCCTGTCTCGCCCTGGACGTCTAGTCGAGGTACTCGTAAGCGGGCAGGGTGAGGAATTCGGTGAACTCCTCGTTGAGCACGAGTTGGTCGAGAATTTCAACGGCGTCGCCGTAGCGCGACACTTCCGAGCCACCCAGCGTGGCAAGCTCTTCATCGCGCAGCGATTCGTATAGCTCGGTCGTAACCGAGCGACCATCGTCAAGCTCAGCGCTGTGCCGAATCCACTGCCAGATCTGGCCGCGCGAAATCTCGGCTGTCGCCGCGTCTTCCATCAGATTGTTGATCGCGGCCGCGCCGACTCCGTTGAGCCAGCTGTTGATGTACTGCAACGCAACGGAGATATTGGCGCGCAGTCCAGCCTCAGAGACGCCGCCGCCTGATCGATCGAGCGAGACCAGATCGCCCGCCGCAACACTGACGTCTTCGCGCATCCGCTCGCGCTGGTTGCGGGCGCCGTTGAGATTCTTCTCGAAAATCTCCCGCGCGACCGGCACGAGGTCGGGATGCGCAACCCAAGTCCCGTCAAACCCATCGGTCGACTCGCGTTCCTTGTCGGCGCGGACGCCGGTCAACGCGATCTCATTGATCTCAGGGTCTCGTCGAGAGGGGATGAACGCGGCCATACCACCCATAGCGTGGGCGCCGCGCTTGTGACAGGTGCGCACGAGCAGCTCGGTGTAGGCGCGCATGAACGGCGTCGTCATGGTCACCTGCACGCGATCGGGCAGGGTAAAGGTCGGCTGCGACTTGAAACGCTTGACCGCCGAGAAGATGTAATCCCAGCGACCGGCGTTCAGGCCCGCCGAGTGGTCGCGGAGTTCGTAGAGAATTTCTTCCATCTCGAACGCTGCCGGCAGCGTCTCGATCAGGACCGTGGCGCGGATGCTGCCCTGAGGGACGCCAAGATCGTCCTGGGCTTTGATAAAGGCGTCGTTCCAGAGCCGCGCCTCGACGTGCGATTCCAGCTTGGGCAGATAGAAATACGGTCCAGTACCGCGAGCGATCCGCTCGGCGGCGTTGTGGAACATGTACATACCGAAATCGAACAGCGAGGCCGAGAGCGGCTCGCCGTCAACAAGCACATGTTTCTCATCGAGATGCCAGCCGCGCGGACGGATCAGCAGTGTGGCGATTTGCTCATTCAGGGTACGCACGGAGCCATCGGGGTTTTCGAATGTGATCTCACGGCGGACAGCGTCGCGGGCGTTGATTTGCCCATGGACAATGTTGCCCCAGGTCGGTGAGAGCGCATCCTCAAAGTCCGCCATGAAGGCGTCGGCGCCCGAGTTCAGCGCGCCAATCATCATCTTGCGATCGACCGGCCCGGTGATCTCGGCCCAGCGCTGCTGCAGGTCCTCGGGCGTTGGCGCGACCTGCCAGGAGCCGAAACGGACCTCTTCAGTGTCCGAGAGGAAGTCGGGCAGCGCGCCTCCATCGAACTCGGTCTGGCGCTCGGTACGACGAGCGAGCAATTCTTGTCGGCGAGCGTTGAACTGGCGATGCAGGCCGGCCACAAACGCCAGCGCGTCCGTGGTCAGGATGGTCTCGAAGCCCGCTTCGAGCGTTCCAACCACCTCCACGCCGTCGGGGGTATTGATCTCAATGGTCTGGGTCATCGGTGTGCTCGGTCCCTGCTCATGGTCTCTCTGCCGCCCGGTCGGATTCAGCGGCGCCGCTAGGCAGTATCGTTTGTGAACATTGGATTAATGTACGAACGATGTAGGTGTCGTCAATAGTTATCGACAATCACGATAGAAGATTTTGATATCGCAAGTAATCCAGTCAATACGAGGGGCTACTTTCCGCGGCCTCACCACTCATCGGCAACGGCGTATCCTGAGGCTGGAACCGCAGCGAGGAGTAGACCGATGACGACCACGACCGAGCAGCCAGCCAAGAGCACAGTCGGCAATTTCAACGTATCCGGCATCAACCACCTTGCCCTCGTCTGCCACGATATGCAGCGCACGGTGGACTTCTACAGCGGCGTCCTGGGATTCCCGTTGGTCAAGACCATCGAGCTGCCCGGCGACATGGGCCAGCACTTCTTCTTCGACATCGGCAATGGCGACTGTCTCGCCTTCTTCAACTTCCCCAACGCGCCGGAACCGGCGCCAGGCATTGCCTCGCCCGATCCGAATACGTTCTTCGATCCATCAGCCGAGTTGGTCACTGCCGTGGCCTCGATGAACCACGTCGCCTTCAACGTCGAGCCCGATGAGATCGAGGAATTGCGCGAGCGGCTGATCGAAGCAGGGGTGCGCTGTACACCGATCCTGAACCACGACGACTCGCCGCGCGGCATCGCTCGGGAGAATCATCCAGGCGTGTTTGTGCGCTCGGTGTATTTCTATGATCCGGACGGGATCATGCTCGAATTCGCGGCTTGGACACGCGCGTTACGACCCGATGACGTCCGTCACGCGCCGGCCCGAGCCGCCGAAGTGGACGCCGTGCTGGCTGATTAAGCACAACCCGGCCGCTGGCGACCGTCACCGCCGACACACCAAATCTGTCACTGGTAGACGCTGTCGCAGCGTGCGTGGCGTAGTGCGCACTCGAGGCGTACAGCGCGTTGCAGTCCCCAAACCGCTCGGGAACAAATCCGCACCCACTTTCGTACTGTTGTTGAGCGCGCTGGCTCGCTGGTGCACGGAGCACCGGGCGAGCGCAGCAGCACTGAGAGAAAGGGGGATCGGATGACGTTCGAGCAACGACTCGACCATGACAGCACCGAGTTTGACGCGCTGACCGAGGAGCAAAACGAGTTGAGCAACGATGAGCGAGAGGCCGCGCCGGAGGAGCAGAACGACAAGACGATTCCTCTGGTCGATTTTGACATCACGGGAACGAGGTCTCCATCCAGAGACGTCGCTGCGGCGTGGCGACGGCAAATGGGCGAGACCCCTCGACCAGCAGTCCGACTCGGGCAGCACGCGCCAACCTGGGGGTTCCTGAGTGCACTGAACGACGAACCACCTCAGGCTCCGCAACGCAAGGGACGCCAATCCCGACGTCGCGTGGCCAATCCTGATGCTGACCCGGAGATCGACGCCACGCGCGCCTACTTCAATGAGATCGGGCGACGGTCATTGCTCACAGCCGAACAGGAGCAGGAGCTGGGCGCCGCAATCGAGCGTGCTCGCTGGATTCATGCCCTGGAGCAAGGACTCTCCGAAGACGTGGGCCGTGCGCCACGACCGATGCAGGTCTGGGTTGAGCTTCTGCGCCAACTCGGCGAACTGCGAGGCGTCACCGAAATGGCGGCGCACTGCCTGTTCCTGAACACGCTCACGGTTGATGAGCTGATCGGTCACGAGCGCTTCCGGCAGGCGGTGGATGGCAAGACCGATACGCATCTGGTCTCGCGCCTCAGCGCCGAGTGCGGTCTGGAACAGGAGTATGTCGCCGACCTGGTGATCGCCCTGTCGATCGTCTCGTCGATTGTCACCCCGCGGCTGTACCGACGCTCCATCCTGGCCCTGGGCCGGGAGGCGGATTTGGCACACTTGCCGGAGGACGCCGAAACATTGCTCTCGGCTGACGCCGGGTTGCTGCGTCGCGCCGAGCGTCGGTTGACCGAGACCAAGTGGGACGGCTACGACGCCGAGCGGACGATGTACATCTCCAACCTGCGTCTGGTCGTCTCGGTCGCCAAGAAGTACCAGAAGAAGGGACTGCATCTGCTCGACCTGATCCAGGAGGGCAACGTCGGTCTCTTCCGCGCGGTTGAGAAGTTTGACTACCGCAAGGGCAACAAGTTCTCCACCTACGCGACCTGGTGGATCCGGCAGGCGGTGACCCGCTCGCTGGCGGACACAGCGAATCTGATTCGCGTGCCGGTGCATACGTCTGAGCTGATCAACAAGCTCAAGCGAGCCGAACGACGGCTGCAACAGGAATTTCAGTCGCAGCCGACCGACAGCGAGCTCGCCCTGGAAATTGGCGAGACCGAGGCCCGGGTGCGGACGCTGCAGCGAATCGCGATGACCCCGGCTTCACTGGACAAGAGCGTCTCCGATGAGGATGAGGACTCCGATCTGACTCGATTCCTTGCTGACCTGGACACGCGCTCCCCTGAAGAAGAGGTGATGCACCAGGCGCTCGCTAACCAGACCCGCGACGCGCTGAATCGACTTGAGCCCCGGGCAGCCGACGTACTGGCGATGCGATTCGGGATCAAGGACGGAAACGAGTACACCCTGGAACAGGTGGGGCGGCATCTGGGCCTGACCCGCGAACGGATCCGTCAGATTCAGAGCAAGGCGTACCAAGAGCTACGCAAGGACTCTGAGCTGCGTCATCTGCGCGAGCGTTAGTCCGCCATCCGCTCGCTCTGTTTAAGAGTCCGAGGTGGCCGCTAAGCTGGTCAAAGCTGAACATGCGGGGGTAGCTCAGGGGTAGAGCTCCTGCCTTCCAAGCAGGCGGCCGCGGGTTCGAATCCCGTCCCCCGCTCCAGTCGTTCAGGCCAGCAACGAGCAAATGCAAGCGCCGATCAGCCCGTGGGCTGATCGGCGCTTGTTATGCCCGACTCAAACGGCGCTACTGCAAGGGCAGCAATATCTCCGTGTGCCACTTGGACGTGTCTGGCTCGGCTTCCGGATCGGTGATGTAACGCTCGATCGGCCCACTGCTCGGAACGCGGCCGCGCTCCTGCGCGAATGGCCAGATCGACTCGTGCGTCTGGTACAACCCCTCGTACGGGCCGTAATGGTCCGCCTTGACCGCGTCACAGGCGGGCAATTCAAGCAGTGCCAACGGAGCGGCCAGATCAATGTCATTGCCGATCTCGATCCCGGCCGACAGCTCCATCTGGTTCGCATCCATGCTGTGATAGACGGCGATTACATGCCCCATGTCCGTCACGCCCTGCTCAGTCAAGGCCTCGAAGACAGCCGGAAAGATGCGTGCGAAGGTGGCCGGCAATTCCTCAGTCGAGGCGCTCGCGTGCATCACTGCAGCTCGCCGCGCCTCCATCTGTACGATCTCTGGCATCTCACTCCTCCTGATTCGCCATGTTGCTCCGATATAAGAACATTAGAGCAGTCCAGCATGAGTACCAGCTGCACAGACCGGATCTATCCACTGCATCCACTATCTGCAGTGGATCACTCGCAGCTCTGTCACGATCAGATCGACCGACTCGTCGTGCGCGGATCGTGGGATAGCGTCCACGATTTGCATCTCAAAGGCCAATCCCACACGCGGCGCTGACTGCTCTGCCAGGAACCGATCGTAGTAACCGCCGCCCATTCCCAGGCGCGCGCCATTCTCCGCAAATGCGACGCCCGGGGTCACAATCAGCTGAGCAAGAGACGGATCGACCGGCGGGGCAAGCTCGGACACAGGCTCGCGCAGCCCAAACACCGAGTCCGCAATCTGCGACAAGGCTGACACTTCCCGATGCGCGAGCTGTCCGTGCGGTCGAACGCGCGGGCAGATCAGCATCTTGCGCTCGACGAGCGCCCGCTCGATCAGTCGCTCCGTGCGCACCTCTCCCGGCAGCGAGCCGATGTAACAGTGCACCGCCGAAGCATGGCGCCAGAGGTCGAGCGCCGATAGCCGCTCCGCGATTGCCGACGACCAGCCGTCGACGACTTCCCTCGCCAACGCAGCTCGAGCCTGGCGCAGACGTCGTCGCAGCTCTGTTTTGGACACGCCGGATGCTCGCCGAGTTATGGCAAACCCGCTCCACCGACCTCGACATCGAACGCGCGAATCCGACCTCTGCGAGGATCGCCTGGTTGGGGATTCGAGGTCGGGGCTTCGAGCGAGAACAGCGTCTGGCGCTGATCGCCGCCCAACATGCAGGCGTAGACACCCATGTCAGGCACATCAATCCGCTCCAATACGTCGCCGCCCTCGGCGACGCGCACCAGCGCTCCCGGATTGGTCGGCACCGCGACCCAGATGGCGCCGTCGGCGTCGAGGCAGATACCGTCGGGCGGGCCGGTACCGTTTTGCGCCAGATCGGCCCAGACGCGCTGATTCGAGAGCGAGCCGTCGCTCTCGATATCGAACGCGGTCAGTCGCTGTCCCCAACTTTCGCCGACTACCAGCGTCTGACCGTCGGGCGTAATCACCGTGCCGTTGGGAAACTGCAGCCCATCAGCAACGACGGATGACTCGCCATCGGGAGTCACCCTGACCATGGTCGTCGCCTGAGGCGGCGAGCCGTCAGTGATGTCAAAGCCGAAGTTGCCGATGTATGCGTTGCCGGCCGAGTCGACGACCATGTCGTTGCAGTGATATGGCGCCAGGCCAGAGACATCCGCCACTTCCCAGAGCCCATCCGGATCGAGGCGCAGCAACTTGCGGTCCGTCATCGAGACGATCAGCAGCCGACCATCAGGCAGGAAGCCCAGTCCCGAGGGCTGATTGGGAACCTCAACGATCGTCTCTCGCTCACCGTCAGGCGACACCGCCACAACCTCATGGGCGTGCATGTCAGAGAACCAGAGCCGCCCTTCAAACCATCGCGGCCCCTCAGGAAAGACCAATCCATCCAGCACCAACCGACCGTCACGCGTCATGAAACCACTCCTTCCGGTATCTGATCGTGGGCAAGATAGGGTTACCCGTTCGGATACACGTCCAGGAGGTCGAAGCGGGGGCCGTCCTTGCAGCAGAGTTTGACTCCGCGCCTGGTGAAGACTGCGCAGCCGTAGCAGATGCCGGTGCCGCAGGCCATCTCCGTCTCCATCAGGATTTGCACCGAGCGGTTCATCCCGTCGCGACGGACGATTGGCGACATCGCCCGAAACATTGGGACCGGGCCACAGGCGAAGGACTGGTCGGCCCAGGAGAGGTACCTGGCGAACAGATCGGTGACGAATCCCTGTGCGCCCATCGAACCGTCCTCAGTTGAGACCTGATACTCGACCTGGGGCGGCAAGAGTTCGGCCGGATAGACGCCGTCAGCGCTGCGCGCGCCGAAACAGAGCACGATCGAGCGCGAGCGGGAGGGGTTCTCCGATTCTGCGTCGGCCAGGGCGACGAGCGGCGCGATCCCGACGCCACCTCCGACCAGCAGCAGATTCGAGGCCGAGCGCCGCACGTCGAAACCGCGGCCGAGTGGCCCAGTCATCCAGACTCGCTCGCCTGGCTGCATCGAGGCCATCTGCTCCGTTACGCGGCCGATCACGGTGTAGAGCAATGCGAACTGGCGCTCAGAATCCCGCGACGAGGCGTAGCGAAATCGATAGTAAGAAAAGGCGCGTGGCAGCAGAGGATCGAGCGCGCCGCGTTCGGCGCCAGGATCAACCATCACGAATTGACCAGGCAGTGCGTGTTGTGATAACGCTGGTGCGTCGTACCAGGTGACGAAGGCGCCGGGATAGATCTCTTCCGACTCGATCACACTGGCGATAGCGCGGCGCACCGGACTGACCTTCGAGCCTGCTACACCCGACCGGCGGTGTAGGCCGGGAGTGGCGCGACGTGATAGTCAGCGGCGCCCTCGAGCATCGCGCCGACCGCATGGTGCGCCGTATCGATCGAGGTGAAGCAGGGGATCCGCTGCTCGGCGGCGGCGCGGCGAATATGAAATCCGTCACGGATGTTGCTGCTGATTTGCTCCGGAGTATTGATCACCATGTCGATCTGTCCGGAGCGGATCAGGTCAATTACATCCGGGTCGCCGCCGACCTCACGTTTGGGCGCTTCGTGTACTGCATAGCCCAAACCACGAATGAGGTTGGCGGTGCCGACCGTGGCGTGGAATTCGTAGCCCGCCTCTCCCAGTTCACGGATTAGCGTCATGGCGCCGGGCTTGTCCTGGTCGGCGATGCTGAGCAACGCTCGCCCCTTCGACGGCACGGCCATGCCAGCAGCGATCAATGCCTTGTTGAGCGCCTTGTCGTAATCGATATCGACGCCCATCACCTCACCGGTCGACTTCATCTCGGGACCGAGGTGCGTGTCGACGCCTGACAGTTTCGACATCGAGAAGACGGGCGCCTTGATGGCGACCAGTGGCGTTGCCGGCCAGAGACCGCTGGGGTAGCCCTGATCGGACAGCGTTTCGCCCAACATCGCTCGCACCGCGATCTCCACCATCGGCACGCCGGTCACCTTGCTCAGGAACGGTACGGTTCGACTCGCGCGCGGATTCACCTCAAGCACGAAGACGTCGCCGTCGCGATCTTCGGATTCGCGCATGATCACGTACTGGATGTTCATCAGTCCCGCGACGCCGAGCCCGACGCCGATCTGCCGCGTGTACTCGACGAGCGTCGCCACCTCGCCGGCGCGGAGATTCGGCGCCGGATAGACCGCCATCGAATCGCCCGAATGCACCCCGGCGCGCTCGATGTGCTCCATGATTCCAGGAATCAGTATCGCGTCATCGCCGGGGCCACCACAGATGGCGTCAACCTCGACCTCGATACCGGCCAGGTATTTGTCGATCAGGATGGGCTTGCCCGGAGCGGCGGCCTGCGCCTGCGTGACGTAGCGCGCGAGATCGCCGACGCCCTGCACGATCTCCATCGCACGGCCGCCAAGCACATATGACGGTCGCACCAGCACCGGATAGCCGATGGCGTCGGCAGCCAAGACCGCCTCGTCGACGCTGTTGACGGCTGTACCGGGGGGTTGCGGAATCCCCAGGTCGGCGAGGAAGCGTTCGAATCGCTTGCGATCCTCTGCCAGATCGATCACGTCGGCTTGTGAGCCGAGAACCGGCCGAGCGGCGGTCGTCAGCGGGTTCGCAAGGTTAATCGCGGTCTGTCCGCCGAATTGCAGGATGGAAGCGACGCCGTCCTCGCCGTTTTGCGATCCGTCCTCATTCTCGAGAATGTCGCGCACGGCCTCTTCGTCGAGCGGCTCGAAGTAGAGCCGATCCGAAGTATCAAAATCGGTCGAGACCGTTTCGGGATTGCTGTTCGCCATCACCGCGCCCCAGCCAGCCGTGCGCAGCGCCTGCGCCGCCTTGACCGATGCGTAGTCGAACTCGATTCCCTGTCCGATGCGGATTGGTCCTGAGCCGACAACCAGCGCTCGCCTGCCCTGCTCAGGTTCCGCCTCGTTCTCGTCCTCGTAGGTCGAATAGAAATATGGCGTGATGGCGTCGAACTCGGCGGCGCAGGTATCGACCATCTTGTAGACCGGCCTGATACCCCACTGCAGTCGCTGCTCGCGGATACGTTCGTCCACACTGCCGGCCAGATTGGCAATCTGTTCGTCGGCGAATCCCATGCGCTTGGCTCGGCGCATCAGGCTCGGGGTCAATGGCTCGGCCAGCAAGCGCCGTTCCATCTGGACGATGGTCTCGAGACGCTCGAGGAACCACGGATCGACACCGGAGCGTCGGGCGATCTCATCGAGTGGGACATCGGCGCGCACGGCGGCGAGCAGATGCCAGAGTCGGATATCGGTCGGCGTCTCGGCGGCCTGGACGGGCTGGTCCTCGGCGTCCGTGTCCTCCCAGAGCACTGAGCGTCCGCCGACCTCGAGCGACCGTACCGCTTTCTGCAGCGCAGCCTCGAACGTGCGATCGATCGCCATCACTTCGCCGGTCGCCTTCATCTGCGTGCCCAACACACGGTCGCCCGCCTCAAACTTGTCAAACGGCCAACGGGGAATCTTGACTACGCAGTAGTCCAGAGCCGGCTCGAACGCAGCCTGCGTGCGACCCGTCACCTGGTTGGCGATCTCATCGAGACGCTTGCCCGCGGCGATCTTGGCGGCGACCCGGGCGATCGGATAGCCGGTCGCCTTGGACGCCAGCGCCGACGAGCGACTCACACGCGGATTCACTTCAATCACGTAGTAGGGCAACGGTTCATCGTGCGGTACGCCGACACCGCCGCCGTCACGCATTGACTCCGGCGGCCAGGGCACAACATCCTGACGTGGGGCGAGCGCCAGCTGGACATTGCACCCCCCCTCAATGCCCAACGAGCGAATGATGTTGAGCGAGGCCGAGCGCAGCATCTGATAGTCCTTGTCGGACAACGTTTGCGACGGCGCGACCACGATCGAGTCGCCCGTGTGCACGCCCATCGGGTCGAGGTTCTCCATGTTGCAGATCGTGATGCAGGTGTCTGCGCTGTCGCGCATCACCTCGTACTCGACCTCTTTCCAGCCAAGCAACGAGCGTTCAATCAAGATCTGGGTGATCGGCGACGCATCGAGCCCGGTTTGCACGACACGTTCGAACTCGCTCATCGTGCGGACGAATCCACCACCGGTCCCGCCCAGCGTGTAGGCGGGGCGAATGGCAACCGGCAGCCCGATTTCCTCAAGCGCTTCACGCGCTTCAGCCAGCGAGTGGACTACGGCCGATAGCGGCGTCGGCTCACCGATCTCGCGCATCGCGGTGCGAAACAATTCGCGGTCCTCAGCCCGCCTGATCGCGTCAAGCGGCGTGCCGAGCAATCGAACGTTGAACTCGTCCAGTACGCCAGCTTCGTGCAAATCGACGGCCAGGTTCAGTCCCACCTGACCTCCCAGAGTGGGCAACAACCCTTCGGGACGTTCCCGTTCGATGATCCGTCGCAGCACCGGGACGGTGAGGGGTTCGATATACACCTCATCGGCAACGCCTTCATCGGTCATGATGGTCGCCGGATTGGAGTTGACCAAAATCGAACGCACGCCCTCCTCGGCCATCGCCTTGCAGGCCTGCGTGCCGGCGTAATCGAACTCGGCCGCCTGGCCGATCACGATCGGACCGCTGCCAATGATCAGGACGGATTCAGGTTTCTTCACGTTCACTGCATCCCTGTCAGTCGTGTCGTTCAGGTGGTTCGAGGTTCGGCGGACGACCAGCGGCGCGGCTGATCAATCCAAGCCCGAGTCCGAGCGGCAACGCCACAAACGGCCCGAGCAACCAGAGTTCGCATTGGCCGCTGACGATGTCGAAGATGCAACACAGCGCCAGAGTCAGTGTGGCCACGCCGGCCAGCACGCATAGCGCGGAGCCGACGAACAACCAGCGACGCAGGCGCAATCGACAATCCCGTCACAGCGGCAGCTCGAATCGCGAGTCAGGATTGATCAGCGGCGCGAGCGCGCCGATGGCGCTGAGGAACGAGAGCGCCGCCTCGTTGTTGTCGGGCAGAGAGCCAACGATACGGCGAAAATTCTGCTCGCGCGCATGAGCGAGCAGGTACTCGGCCAGCACCGTGCCGATCCCGCGACGGCGCCACTCGGAGCGCAACCAGACGCCCAGCGTCGCCGTCTCAGGTTGCCGCGTGTTGTAGTCGAGCGCGCCAAATCCGATCAGCGTGCCGCCTTCAACTGCGACGTAGATCGCGCCGCTGTTGCCCAGGCGGCGACGCCAGGTCGATACTTCTTCAACGCTCCAAGGACGGTCGAACACCACCGGGTTTGGCCCCTCGACGACGTCCCGAATCACATCCGCGATCGAGACGGCGTCGTCAGCAGCCGCCAGTCGATATTCAGCCCCGGACGCGCTGCCTGGACCAGTGTGATGCGTCATGTCAGTCTCCCTGCACTTCGCCGACCAGGTCGAGGAAGCGATCAAAGAGGTGTCCATTGTCCAGCGGACCGGGTGACGCCTCTGCGTGGTACTGAATCGAAAACACTGGCTCGCTGCGGTGCGCCAATCCTTCGACCGTCTGGTCGTGCAGATTGATATGGGTCACATCAACATCAGCGGAGAGCCCGTCCGGGTCGACGGCGTAGCCATGATTCTGGGCGGTAATCGCGATCCGACCGGTGGGAACCTCGAGTACGGGGTGATTACCCCCGCGATGACCAAACTTGAGCTTGAAGGTATCAGCGCCGAACGCCCGTCCCAGAACCTGGTGTCCCATGCAGATACCCATGATCGGCGTCTTGCCAATCAACGAGGTCGCCGTCTGTACCTGTAGCTCCCTCAGTTGCGGGTCGCCTGGCCCGGGTGAGAGCAGCACGCCGTGCGGACGGACCGAGAGGATGTCTTCCACGCCTGAGGATGGCGGCAGCGCCGTCACCTGACAGCCACGACGTCGCAGATTGCGCAGAATGTTGTACTTGAGTCCCTCATCGAGCACGACGATGTGCGGTCCTGGCTCACCAGTGCCATTCAACAGCGTCTGTGGCGCACCGTCGCGCCAGCTGTAGGACTCATCGGTACCAACGTTGATGAAATCCTGCGTGTCGTAATCGGGCAGCGCCGAGAGTTGCCGCTGGGCCGCCTCAATCTCATTGACGGGCACGATCATGCCCATCATCACGCCCTCGTGCCGAATCCGTCGCGTGATCGCGCGCGTGTCGACGCCTGCGATCCCGGGGATGCCCGCCGAGGCGAGGTAGTCGTGCAGTCGCATGCCGCCGCGTGGGTGCGAGGGAGAATCACACTCGGAGCGCACGATCAATCCGCGCACCTGGATCTGCCGCGATTCATCGATCGGCGGATCGATGCCGTAGTTCCCGATCAATGGGTAGGTCAGGATCAGGATCTGCCCCGCGTAGGACGGATCGGTCAGCATTTCCTGGTAACCGGTCATTGAGGTGTTGAACACGACCTCGCCCCAGGTGTCGGTTGCGGCGCCGAGCGCTGTCCCGCGATACACGGCTCCATCGGCCAGTACCACCGCCGCCTCGAGATGTTCAGACATCAGTCCTCCTGACCGTCCCAAACGATGCGTCCCAGCGAAATCGTCGCCGCGGCGGCTCCGATCAGCGTGCGTCCCTTGAGCGGCGTGTTCTTGCCC
>RKRS01000120.1 GCA_007571275.1 Dehalococcoidia bacterium | reverse complement strand
ACGAAGAACTTGGCGGCGCGATGACTCACGCGACCAGGACCGGCGTGGCTCACTTCTGCATACCCGGCGAGGAAGCGACGCTCAACAGCGTGCGCCAGCTCCTCACATTCCTCCCCCAAAACAACATGGAGGACGCGCCCTGGACTGATACGGGCGACTCGCCCGAACGCAAACTCGACAGCCTGATCGACATCGTGCCGGCCGATTCCACTCGTCCGTACGACATCCGTCGCGTGATCCGCGAGATCGTCGACAACGGCGAATTCATGGAAATCCAGGCGCAGTGGGCGCGCAACGTAGCCATCGGATTCGCCCATATGGGCGGCTACGGCGTCGGTATCGTGGCCAACGATCCTGACACGTTGGCTGGCGTGCTCGATATCGACGCCTCCCGCAAGGCGGCCCGGTTTGTCCGCTTCTGTGACTGCTTCAACATCCCCATCGTCACGCTGGTCGACGTGCCCGGCTTCCTACCCGGGACGCAACAGGAGTATGGCGGGATTATCGCGCATGGCGCCAAGCTGCTCTATGCCTACGCAGAGGCGACCGTCCCCAAAGTGGCGGTGACGTTGCGCAAGTCCATCGGCGGCGCCTACGTCGTAATGAGCAGCAAGCACCTCCGCTCCGACATCAACCTGGCCTGGCCGACGGCGCAGATCGCCGTCACAGGTTCCGACGGCGCGGTCAACATCATTCACCGCCGCCGCATCGCCGCCGCCGAAGACCCGGCAGCCGAGCGGGCCAGGCTGATTGCCGAATATGAGGCCGAGTTCTATCGCCCCTATCAAGCCGCGGAACTCGGATTCGTTGACGATGTAATTCATCCTCGCGACACGCGCACTGCGATCTTCCGAGCGCTTGACATGCTTGCCGACAAGGTCGATGTCTCGCCACCAAAGAAACACGGCAATATCCCTCTCTGACCTGAGCTCACCGGCTCCCAGCGCCCCAACGTCAGCAGCGAACTTGGAACCTGCCATGGCTTACGAACCCGACGCCCTCCAGCGCATCGACGCTGCATACGCCAAGCTCCGTGACGGTGTCGCGGTCGCCCGAGAACGAATCGACCGCCCGCTGACTCTGGCAGAGAAAATCCTCTTCGGGCACTTCACCGACCCTGCCTACCAACCGATCGGGCGCGGCGTTGATCACGCTGCGTTGCAGCCAGACCGCGTCGCCCTACAGGACGCGACGGCGCAGATGGCGCTGCTCCAGTTCGAGCTTGCCGGTCTGCAGCGTGTAGTCGTTCCGACGACCGTTCACTGTGATCACCTGATCCAGGCTCGCGTCGGCGCTGACCAGGATCTTGAAGTCGCGATTGCCGAGAACGAAGAGGTATACGAGTTCCTGCGCAGCGCCGCCGCTCGCTATGGAGCAGGATTCTGGAAACCTGGCTCAGGCATCATTCACCAGGTCGTCTTCGAGAATTACGCATTCCCCGGCGGCATGATGATCGGCACCGATTCCCATACGCCGAACGCCGGTGGCATGGGCATGATCGCGATCGGCGTCGGCGGCGCTGACGCCGTAGACGTGATGGCAGGACTGGGTTGGGGCGTGACCATGCCCAAGCTGATCGGTGTCTATCTGACCGGTGAGCTGGACGGCTGGACAGCGCCCAAGGACGTGATCCTCCGTGTCGCTGACGCACTGACGGTGAAGGGAGGCACCGGCGCAATCGTCGAGTACTTCGGCCCCGGCCTCAATTCCATGAGCGCCACCGGTCGCGGCACCGTGACCAACATGGGCGCCGAGATCGGCGCGACCACGTCGCTCTTCCCATTTGACTCGCGCACCGCTGATTACTTGCGCAGCACTGGCCGAGCCGACATCGCTGAGTTGGCCGAAGCCAACGCCGAGTACCTCCGCGCCGACGACGGCGTCAGCGATGCCCGACACGAGATTTTCGACCGTGTGATCGAGATCAACCTGAGCGAGTTGGAACCCGCCTGGGTCGGTCCGCATACGCCCGATCTGCGCAACACAGTCGCTGAGGTGCGCTCGTTCATGGAGTCACAGGACTACCCGACCAACGTCGAAAGCGCCCTGATTGGCTCATGCACCAACTCCTCCTACGAAGACATGAGTCGCGCAGCGCACATCGCCCGACAGGCGGCTGAGGCCGGACTTGAACTCCGCACTCCGCTGCTCGTCACGCCCGGGTCCGAGCAAATCCGAGCCACCATCTTGCGCGACGGCCAAATCGAGGCGTTCGAATCCGCCGGCGCGACCGTCCTCGCCAATGCCTGTGGACCCTGCATCGGTCAGTGGAAGCGCGAGGACGTTGTCGGCAACGAGCAGAACACGATCGTTACCTCGTTCAACCGAAACTTCCCGGGTCGCAACGACGCCAACCGCAACACGCTGGCCTTCATCGGCTCGCCAGAGTTGGTCGTCGCCACGGCGTTCGCTGGCGAGATGGGCTTCGATCCCCGCAGCGACGCCCTCCCCACCGCCGACGGTGAGTTCCGATTCAACGCTCCAAGCGGCGATGAGCTACCACCCAACGGCTTCGACGCCGGCGACGAAGGCTACATCGCGCCGCCGGACGACGGTAGCGAAGTGGACGTCATCGTCAGCCCCGAGAGCGATCGGCTACAACGTCTGACGCCGTTCGAGGCTTGGGATGGCAACGACTACACCTTTATGTCGCTACTGCTCAAGACACAGGGCAAGACAACCACCGACCACATCTCGCCAGCCGGCTCCTGGCTCCGCTTCCGCGGTCATTTGGAGAACATCTCCGGCAATCTGTTCAGCGGTGGCGTCAACGCCTACAGCGGCGCGACCGGCACAACGCTGAATCAGATCAGCGGACAGGCTGACCAGCCAATCAACGAGGTCGCGCGGGCCTACAAAGACGCTGGCATCCGCTGGGTTGCGGTCGGCGACGAGAATTACGGCGAAGGTTCCAGTCGCGAGCACGCCTCGATGGAAATTCGCTTCAGCGGCGGTTATGTCGTGATTGCGCGTTCGTTCGCCCGTATCGCCGAGACCAACCTGAAGAAGCAGGGGATCCTCGCTCTGACCTTCAGCGACCCGTCGCACTACGACCTGGTCGGCGAACGTGACCGACTGAGTGTGCTGGGACTGTCGGACTTCGCGCCGGGGCAGCCGCTCACGCTCAGGATCGACCATGAGGACGGCTCCAGCGACGAAGTCTCCGTCAACCACACCTACACGGACGAGCAGATCACCTGGTTCCGCGCCGGCAGCGCTCTGAACAAGATCGCCGCGCAACAGTAACCACACCATGATCGGCTGACTGAGGCTTGGTGTGCATCGAATAGCTACGCACGTAGCTGACCCAAAGCCGCGTATCGGATAACAAGTAGGTACATGCTTACACCGCATCCCATCGCGGGCGCATACGCCCCTGCTCAGAGAGGTTCTTGATTATGCGAACGAAGGTCACCGTCATTGGAGCTGGTAACGTCGGCGCGACCACCGCTCAGCGCCTGGCCGAGCGTGGTTACGCCGACATCGTCCTGGTCGATATCGTCGACGGCCTGCCGCAGGGCAAGGCGCTCGACATGTACGAAGCCTCTCCGGTCCTCGGTGTCGACTCGTACATCACCGGCGCCACTGATTACGGCCCGACCGCCAACTCCGACATCATCGTGATCACTTCGGGCGTGGCTCGCAAGCCGGGTATGTCGCGCGATGACCTGCTCCAGATCAACATGGGCATCGTCGACTCGGTCACCCGCGCTGCGATCGCGGAATCACCTGATGCGACCATCGTTGTCGTTTCCAACCCGCTCGACGCCATGTGTCACGTCGCCTACGACGCCGCTGGTATCCCCAGCTCGCGCGTCGTCGGCATGGCTGGCATCCTCGACACGGCTCGTTACCGCTCCTTCCTGGCCGAAGCGCTCAACCTCTCAGTCGAGGACATCAACGCTTTTGTGCTCGGTGGTCACGGTGACACGATGGTCCCGCTCGCCTCGTACACCACCGCGGCCGGCATCCCGATCACCAATCTGCTGCCTCAGGATCAGCTTGACCAGATCATCCAGCGAACGCGCGACGGTGGCGCTGAGATCGTCAACCTGCTCAAGACCGGCTCCGCCTTCTACGCACCGTCTGCTGCGGTCGCCCAGATGGTCGACGCCATCGCGCTTGACAAGCGCCGCATTCTTCCCTGCGCCGCGCTGCTCGATGGCCAGTATGGCGTCGACGGTCTGTTCATCGGCGTGCCGGTCATCCTCGGCGAGAATGGCATTGAACAGATCCTCGAGATCAACCTCACCGACGAAGA
>RKRS01000131.1 GCA_007571275.1 Dehalococcoidia bacterium | reverse complement strand
CATCAGAGTCTCCCAACGAATCCAGGTGATCCAGAATCAGCGCGTACGCGCAACTAGCGTGCATGCGCTGAGGATAGGGAATTTTGACAAGCGTGTGGCAGGCGTCAGGATGCTCAGGGACGTATGAGGCGGATTTACCCCACAGCCGTGAACTGCCAGCGCTCACGGAGATCGTTGAGGTGGCTGTGTGGCAGTTTCTGGTCGTGTTGCAGCTGGCCGACCACGATACCGGCGTGAATCTCGATTTCGTCGGCAAACTCTGTGACAGCCTCGGCCGAGAACGAGCCGTCTTGGACAAATTGCTCGTATCGAGCGGGCGGAATGAGTAGATCCGAGGCAAGTCGATTTGTCTCCACCTCTTCCGGTGATGTTCGATCTCTGCGAGGCAAGTCAACAAAGATGCGCCTGGTCTGGTGCTGTAGGACATGCCTGGCCTCGTGGAAGAACGTGAACCAAAAGATGTCGGCCCAGCGATAGCGCAGGTTCAACTGAATGAGCGCCTTATCGCGGCTAAGCCAACGGGCCACGCCGTTTGCGCCGGTCTTGGGCAAGTGGGATACCGCTACGAGGGCGACGCCTGCCTCCGCGCACAGTTGCTGCATTTGGGGCCAGCTTAATGCCGGTGACCCAGTGGTGAGCATGCGAATCTGATGCAGCGCCTCTTGGAATCGACCGTGGTCGAACACCGCAACAGTCTGTTTCTCTGCTTCACGCTCACCCTGGCGCAGCCAGGCTCGCAATGCCCATTCGTCGATCTTGGCATTGTCAGTGACACGAAACCCGATAGCCTCGGTGGACGGCTGCAGCGCACCGAAAGATTGCACGGCGAAGAACTTCAGCAGCTCACGCAGCTGCCGTGAATCGCGTTCGCCCGGCTCAAGATCGAGCCAACCCAGCCTGATCATCTCCTTGAGCGGAAACCGTGCTAGCCACTGCTGTTCTCGCTCCAGCAGTTTCTCATCTTCGGCTTGTCGCGCGACCGCCAAGTCGTAGATCGCCTGGAGATTCACCCAGAACTTGGCCTCGATCCCGAGCACCTTCTCAATACCCAGGGCTGTTTCCGCTGTAATCGACTTTTTCTCGCGCACGATCTGGTTAATGACCTGTGGCGGGCGCTGCATCCGATGCGCGAAGTCGTGCTGTGTGAGCCCACGATCGTTGAGCTGCTCTTTGAGAAACCGGCCTGGATGCAGAGGGCGATCCGGACGGTAATCGACTGAAACGTCAATCACTTGTGGTAATCCTCCACTGCCACGATGACGATGGCATCCTCATCGCGGTCTAGTTCGAACACCAGACGCCATGGGCCCTGCAAGGTGATGGCGTATTGTCCCGCACGATCTCCACGCAGCGGATGAAAGTGGAAGCCTGGGAAGTGGTAGAGCTGATCCAGTCGTTCAATCGCCATGAGGACTGGTACTCGATCTTGGTACGCTTGCGCGACACCAGCGGATTTCCATTCCCGACTGGCTCTCTTCGAATCACTGGCGCACCTCTCGAGTGTGCGATTCGCAAACCTGACGTTCACCGTTGCCCGCTCCGCCGCCCGATCAGCGGTCCGGACGTGAGCGAATAGCACATACATTAATCTTACTGGAGAGATTCAGTGATTCACTGAATCATAGGTACCTCTCGGCTGAACCAGTGCTTGAAAATGCACAGCACGATCTGTCTCGGTCGAGCGCGTCCCCTATACTGCGATCATGATGTTGTGCGTCTTTGGAGGAGCTAACCCGCGGGCAATTGCCCGCGGCGTGCTCGTGGCCTGATGCCCTGACCTGACGCCGCTGCTCAGTGGCTGCGGCTTCCTTCCCCTGCGAACGCTACGAATACCGCTCTGACACCCGGAGTTTCCCTTATGGCTGACCGAGTCCGAATCTTTGATACCACCCTGCGTGACGGCGAGCAGGCTGCCGGCGTCTCCTTCTCCGCTGAGGAGAAACTGCAGATTGCCAAGCTGCTCGAGAAGATGGGCGTCGATTGCATCGAGGCCGGCTTCGCGGCGGCTTCACCGGCCGACTTCGACGCCGTCAACCGCATCGCCCGTGAGGTGCGCGGCACGCAGATCGCGTCGCTCTGCCGCGCCGTGCCCAACGACGTCGACCAGGGTTGGGAGGCGATCCGCGACGGCGAAAACCCGCGTCTGCACGTCTTCCTCTCCTCCTCCGACATTCACATCGCGCACCAGCTGCGCAAGGATCGCGAGTCCGTCCTGCAGCAGGCGCGCGAGATGGTGGCTCGCGCGAAGCAATACGTGAGCGACGTCGAGTTCTCGCCGATGGACGCCACCCGCTCTGACGTCGACTTCGTGCGGCGCATGCTGCGCGAGGTGATCGAAGCCGGCGCCACCACGATCAATATTCCCGACACCGTCGGATACGCCATCCCCGACGAGTTCGCCCGCTTCATCCAGGGCATCCTGGAAGACGTGCCAGGCGCGGACAACGTGGTTGTTTCCGTGCATTGCCACAACGACCTGGGACTGTCCACAGCTAATTCGTTGGCCGCCGTGCGGGCCGGCGCGCGTCAGGTTGAGTGCACGATCAACGGGCTCGGCGAGCGGGCCGGCAATACCTCGCTCGAAGAAACAGTGATGGCGATCCGCACTCGCGCCGACCATCTCGGCGTCGAAATCGGCGTCGACCCACAATATCTCGTCCCCGCCTCGCGGATGGTGCAGGACTTCGCCGGCATGCACGTGCAGCCGAACAAGGCGATCGTCGGTCTCAACGCCTTCCGCCATCAGTCCGGCATCCACCAGGACGGCGTGGTCAAGATGCGCGAGACGTACGAGATCATGGACCCCAAGGAAGTCGGTTGGGTCGAGGGCTCGCAGTTTGTGCTGTCCAAGCTCTCGGGCCGGGCCGGGTTCCGCTCACGACTGGAAGACCTGGGCTTCGACCTCGAGACCGACGAGTTCAGCACCGCGTTCGAGCGATTCCAGCAACTCGCCGACCGCAAAACGGTCGTCGACGACCGCGACCTCGAAGCGATTGTGATGGATCGGCTCGGGCAGGTCACTGAAGGTTGGGAACTGGTCTCGATCGAGATCACCGCCGGTACCGCCGAAACGCCATCTGCGACGATCGCGCTGCGCTCGCCCGAGGGAGAGCAGCACACCGGCTCGAAGACGGGCAGCGGCCCGGTCGACGCCATCTACCAGACGATCCGTGAGCTCACCGGCATCGCTGATGAACTCGAGGAGTACAGCGTGTCCAGCGTGACCGAAGGCCTCGACGCCCAGGGCGAGGTGACGATCCGCATCAAGGTGGATGAGGTCACTCACACTGGCCGCGCTTCCGACCAGGACATCCTCGTCGCGTCGGCTCGCGCCTACCTGAACGCGATCAATCGTCACGTCGCTGGCGCCACTGGCGCGGCGGCGGCGGCGACGCAGGAACGCACTCCCTAGAGCGTGTCGGCAGCGGGCGGATAATCTGTCAGCACATATCTCTCCTTGTAGAGGGGGGCTGTTGTGGGCAGAGTGGGGAAGTCCCCCTTCAGCCTTCGGCAGCTTCCCCCAACGGGGGAAGCGGGAGAGTTGAACTCTGACAGCTTCCCTCGCTGGAGGGCGGGCGTGATTAAATTTGTCGATCTTCCCGTTGCGGGAAGCGAATAGCGTCGGACAGGAGCAAGCGATGGCCGGGCGTACTGTTGCGCAGAAGATCTGGGACGAGCATCTGATCCGTCGGGTCGAAGGCGAACCCGACCTGCTCTATATCGACCTGCACCTGGTGCACGAAGTCACGTCCCCACAGGCCTTTGAGGGACTGCGCCTCACTGGTCGGTCGGTGCGACGCCCTGATCTCACACTGGCGACCCAGGACCACAACGTTCCGACCGACACGCGGATTGAACCCTTCGCCGATCCGCTCTCGCAGCAGCAGGTCGAAGCGCTGCGCGCCAACTGTAAAGAGTTCGGCGTGCCGCTTTACGACACACTTGACCCGCGCCAGGGCATCGTTCACATCATCGGCCCGGAGCAAGGGTTGACTCAGCCGGGCCTGACGATCGTCTGCGGCGACAGCCATACCTCGACGCACGGCGCGCTGGGCGCGCTTGCCTTCGGGATCGGCACTTCCGAGGTCGAGCACGTGCTCGCCACGCAGACGCTGCCTCAGGCGCCGCTCAAGCAGATGTCGGTCGAGGTGAGCGGCGAGCTGCCCGGCGGCTGCTCAGCCAAGGATGTCAT
This sequence comes from Dehalococcoidia bacterium, assembly GCA_007571275.1. Taxonomy (GTDB): domain Bacteria; phylum Chloroflexota; class Dehalococcoidia; order Bin125; family Bin125; genus Bin125. The sequence continues at coordinate 72 of RKRS01000131.1, read as the reverse complement.
CCTCACCATCCTCAATACGATCGGCACCGGCGGCGGCGTGGGGCATGTGATCGAGTCTGTACCTTATACACA
>RKRS01000051.1 GCA_007571275.1 Dehalococcoidia bacterium | reverse complement strand
GTCGAAGGTCGGCTGCAGACGCGATCGTGGGAAGATCAGCAGGGGCAAACCCGATACATGACCGAGGTGATCGCCAACACCTTCCAGATGTTGGGCGGCCGCGGCAGTGGTGGCGGTGGTGGAGACTTTGGCGGAGGTGGAGGCGGCGGTTGGCAGGATGGACCGAATGATTTCGGCGGTGGGCCCGACGCGGGCGATCTGCCGTTTGAATAAGCGCTGAGCAAGCACTGGTTTGTGGAGAACGATGAATGACGACTGAATCAGCATCAAGCGCTGGAGCCGCTCCAGCGCCCGCGCCGAGGATCACGCCATCGCCAGAGTCGGGCGATCGGCTGCCGCAGATGATTGAGCGCACGCGGCGTCGTGGACGCCGCCGCCGCGCGCCGGTCTTCACTCCGCAAGAAGTGCAGACCCTCGACTACAAGGACGTTGACCGGTTGAAGAAGCTGATCTCCGATCGCGGGCGGATTGAACCTCGTCGGAAGACGGGATTGACGGCCAAGGATCAGCGCAAGGTCGCGCGCGAGATCAAGCGCGCCCGCCAGGTGGCGCTGTTGCCGTTTACCGCTGAGCACATGCGACAAACCTCGCGCTTCCGGATGGTCACGCGGATGGCGCAGCGAGCGATGCGTGCTGAGTTGGACGACGCGCCGCCATCGGCGCCGGCTGAAGGCGGCGCCGAGTCAGCATCCGCGCCAGCGGAGCAGGAATCTGGCGCCTGATGGCTGAGTCGCTAGGGATCGGATTGCTGGGCCTGGGCGTCGTCGGACGCGGTGTCCTTGAGGCCTTACAAGGCAATGCCCAAGCGTACGAGGTCCGTTGTGGGCGACGCCTGGAAGTCCGCGCGGCGGCCGTGCGTAACGTTGCCGCGCGATCCGGTTTGGCCTCGGCGGGATTGTCGATATCCGATGATCCGATGGCGATTGCCACACGCGATGATGTCGATGTCGTTGTGGAATTGATGGGTGGCGAAGAGCCGGCCGCCGACTGTATCGAGGCGGCGCTGTCGGCGGGCAAGTCGGTAGTGACCGCCAACAAAGAGGTAATGGCGAAGCGGGGACCGGCGCTGCTGGATGTGGCCGAGCGGGGCGGGGGAGAGCTTCGTTACGAGGCAAGCGTTGGCGGCGGGATTCCAATCATTGGCGTACTACAGCGCGACCTGCAAGCGAACGATGTGTCGTCGGTACGCGCGATCATCAATGGCACGACGAACTTCATGATCACCGCGATGTCGCGCGACGGCATGGACTACGCTGACGCGCTGGCCGAGGCTCAGCGGCTGGGCTACGCGGAGGCTGACCCGACGAACGACGTGGACGGGATCGACGCCGCCTACAAGCTGGCCATTCTGGCGTCATTGGCGTTCCATGCGCGGGTTGCGCCGGATGACGTCTACCGTGAAGGGATTCGTTCGCTGGCGGCGCGCGACTTCGGCCACGCGCGCGACCTTGGCTACGCGATTCGGATGTTGGCCACTGCCCGGCGCGCTTCACTGGGCCTGGATGTGCGCGTGCATCCCACACTGGTTTCGACGGAAGATCCGATGGCCGGAGTCGAGGGCGTGCTCAACGCCGTCGCCGTATCGGGCGATCTGATTGGCTCGGTCGTACTGGAAGGGCCCGGAGCCGGGGCCGGAGCGACCTCGAGCGCGGTCGTGGCTGACATCCTGGAGATAGCCGGACGGTTGGCTTCGGGACAGCCCCCGAGACGGCCGCGGCCGCTCGATACTTCTCCGCAGTTCGCCCTGCTGGCTGACATCGGCGTACGTACATACCTGCGCCTGGAGGTTCCCGATCGCGCTGGGGTGCTGGCGGAATTGGGAGCGGCGTTCGCCGCCGAAGGCGTGAGCATCGCGTCGGTGCTACAGGTCCCGCATCCCGAACGAAGCCTGTCGGCGGACCTGATCGTCACGACGCACGCCTGTAGCGACGGAGCGGTGGATCGTGTGTTGGCTGGACTGAAGCGCTCCAGCTCGGAGATCGAGCTCGGTGTGCGACTTCGGATCGAGGATGGGTGTGACGACCTCTGATCCAGGCGACGGCCCCGACACTCGCTGGTTGCGGCTCGAGGAGTCGCTGGCCGGGTTGCGCAATCGCACGACCGAGCTGGCGCAGTCACAAGTGCGGGATCACCGCGAACTGAACACGCTGGATCAGCGAGTGCGTGATCTGGAGGGCAACTCGATCTCGCTGGCGGCCGAAATTGGTGCGGCATTGCGTCAGCTGGAAGAAATGCCCTCGATTCGCGAGCGCATCAGTCGCTTCAACAGCGATCTGGACGAGAGTAAAGAGCTCGCCGACGCATCCATCCGCAAGCTGCGCCAGGAAGCGGATACGCAGCGTGAGGTTGGAAACGATCAGCTGCGCCGTCTGCAATCGACTGAGAAGGTGCTCAACGACCTGCGTGAACGACTGATGGTGTTTGACGAGGCCATTCGCCGAGCAAACAGCGAGACCGGCGAGCTGACCCATCGACTGGCGCAGCTTGAGAGCAGTCAGGTTGCCCTGGGGGGGCGGATTGCCGCCAACGCTGACGGTTTGCGTCGCGCCGCCAGTCAGGAGAGCGCCCTGGAGACGCGGATCGAGGCTCTGGAGCGTCAGCAGTCGGGACTCATGGAGCGGCTGGATCTTTCCTATCAGAGCTTGCGCCGTGTCCAGGAGACCGCCGATCAATGGGATGATCTACGCGAGGCTCTGGAGTCGTTGAAGGGACGGGTGGAAGAATCGCTGAGCGCGGTGGATGCGTCCAAGACGCTGGTTGCATCTGTGCAGCGGGGATTCGAGGCGCTGGAAGAGCGAATCGGCAACGTCGAGCGGGTTGGTGAACAGTTGCGGGTGCGCGATGCGCGTCGGGAGCGAACCGTTGCATCATTGGGCGACAAGATCGAGAGCGTATCGACGTTGTCTGCGCAGGAGCAGGATCGCTTTGTCGCGCTGCAGGAGCAGATCCGGCGACGGCAGATCGAGGAGCTGGAGCAGGAGATTCGCGAGCTGAAGTCCTACCTGCGAGTTCGCAGCGATGGCTAGCAGCGCGCTGAAGCCCGGCGCATGGGTCGGTGGCGGAGTGCTCGAGCGTTATGCGGATTGGCTGCCGTTGTCGGAGTCGACGCCATGCGTCACCCTCGGTGAGGGCGGCACCCCCCTGATTCGGGCCGAGAGCCTGGAACAAGCGACCGGCGCGGATGAGGTCTGGCTGAAACTGGAGTCGTGCAATCCAACCGGATCATTCAAGGACCGCGGGATGGTCGTCGCCGTCGCGAAGGCGGTTGAGCAGGGCGCCTCGGCGGTGTTGTGCGCCTCGACGGGCAATACGAGCGCGTCGGCGGCCGCCTACGCCGCTCGCTGTGGATTGCGGGCATTTGTGCTGGTGCCCGAAGGTCGGATCGCGCAAGGCAAGCTGGCCCAGGCCGCAGCGCATGGCGCGCGGATCCTGGCGGTGGACGGTAACTTTGACGACGCCTTGCGACTGGCGCAGGAATTAACTGAGCGGTTGCCCGTCGCGCTCGTCAATTCGGTCAATCCCTATCGGATTGAGGGTCAGAAGACAGCGGCGATGGAGATCGTGGATTCGCTCGGTGACGCGCCCGATATGCACTGCATTCCGGTCGGCAATGCGGGGAATATCACGGCCTACTGGCAGGGTTACTGCGAGTATTTCCGCGCCGAACTGGCGTCGCAACGACCTCAGATGCTCGGTGTCCAGGCGGCTGGCGCCGCGCCATTGGTGCACGGTCGGCCGGTTGCGCAGCCGGAAACCATCGCCACGGCGATCCGCATTGGCGCTCCGGCCTCGTGGGACGGCGCCATCGCAGCTCGTGACCAGTCCGAGGGCGCGATCGTCGCGACGACGGACGAGCAGATTCTCGTCGCGTATCGGATGCTTGCCGATAGCGAAGGCGTGTTCTGCGAACCGGCTTCCGCAGCCTCGGTGGCCGGCCTGCTGGCGCGTCATGGCGATGGCTCACTGGTCGGTCGGCGAGTGGTCTGCACGATCACCGGGCACGGGCTGAAGGATCCCGAGCGAGCGGTGGAGTCGATTGCGGCCGATGTGGTGGAGATCAGCTCGGAGTACGAGGAGGCGGCTGTGGCGATCGAGGGGGCGTTGTCATGAGCGGATTGATCGATCAGCCGCGGGCCGAAGCGGCGGTGCGCGAGTTGCTGCTGGCGTTGGGCGAGGATCCCGAACGAGAGGGACTGCGGGAGACGCCGCGGCGGGTGACAGCGGCGTTTGCGGAGACGTTTGGCGGGCGAGAGGTTGATCTGGCCGCATTGCTGACGGTGGGGTTTGAAGAAGGCCACGATGAGATG